>DATBEA010000266.1:0-9162 GCA_036276215.1 Usitatibacter sp. | reverse complement strand
CCCCGCGATGAACAGGATCGCCACCGCGATCACGATCCCGGGGATCACGAACGCCCTGCCCGCCGCGGGGAATCCCCCGATCTCGACCACGAGGAGGCCCAGGACCAGCAGCAGCATCGCGATCCCGTTGAGGGTGGTATAGGACTTCTCGAAAGTGCCTTCCTTGCGATACGTGTCCATGCTCGCTCCCGCGCCGGATCGCCGGCTGCTATTGATGTGATATCACTTTGATACGGCGAGGCCGGCTTGTCAAGGGGGGCTAGAATCGGGGGCATGGAAGATGCTCGCGTCTTCGATTCCGCCACCAAGCTGGACGACTCCGCGCGCGGCGCGGTCGTCGTGTGCGGCTCCCATGGCGGCATGTACCCGGCGTGGCTCGCCGCGGCTGCCGGCGCGCGCGCCGTGGTGCTGAACGACGCGGGCATCGGCAAGCACTCGGCGGGGATCGCGGGCGTGGCTTGGCTCGACGGCCTGGGCATCGCCGCGTGCGCGGTCGACTATCGCAGCGCGCGCATCGGCGATGGCGCCGACACGCTCGCCAACGGCGTCATCACGTTCGCCAATCGCACCGCGGCGGAGCATGGATGTGTGCCGGGACGCAGTTGCGCGCAGATCGTCGAGTGCCTCGCCGAGCACGCCGAGGCATCGCCCGAGACGGTGCCCGGCATCGGCGAGTCGCGAAGCCGCATCGCCAACAGCGGGCATCGCCCGGCATGGGCGCTCGACTCGGCGGCGCTCGTGGAGGCGGGCGATGCGCGCTCGATCGTGCTCACGGGCTCCCATGGCGCGCTCCTGGGCGGGCGGCGCGATACGCTCCTCGGCGTGGACCTCTTCGCCGCATTCTTCAACGACGCGGGCGGCGGCAAGGATGGCGCGGGCTACGCGCGCCTCGCCCCGCTCGACGAGCGCGGCATCGCCGCGGGAACGGTCTCGCACAACACCGCGCGCATCGGCGACGGCCGCTCCACCTACGAGACGGGCGTGATCTCGCGCCTCAACGAGACGGCGTTGCGCCTGGAGCTTCGCGAAGGAATGAGCGCGAGGGATGCGGTGGCGAGGTTGGTGGGGCTGGGATAGGCGCGCCCCTCAGTCCCCCGCCTTTATCCCGTTCTCCTTCACCACCACCGCCCATTTTTCCATCTCGCCCCGCACCCACTTGTCGAGCTCCTCGGGCCCGCCGCCCACGATCTCGATGCCCTGGTCCGAGAGTTGCTGCGCCACCCTGGGATCCTTCAGCGCCCTCGAAAGCTCCTCGTACATGCGCCGGATGACGGGCTGCGGCGTTTGCGCGGGCGCGATCACGCCCCACCACGAAAGCGCGGCGAATCCCGGCATGCCCTGGTCGGCCACGGGCTGCACGCCGGGCATCTGCGGCGAGGGTTTGGCCGAGGTCACCGCGAGCGCCTTGAGCTTGCCGCCCTTCACCTGGGGATTCACGAGGAAGACCGAGCCGATGGCCACCGGCACCTGGCCGCCCAGCGCGTCGGTCATGAGCGGGCCGCCGCCGCGATAGGGCACGTGGGTGAGCTCCACGTGCTGGGCCTTGGCGATCTGCGCGATGGCGAGGTGCCCGAGGCTTCCCGTGCCGATGGACCCGATCGCGACGCTGCCGGGCTTGGCGCGCGCCGCGGCGATCACGTCGCGGAAATCCTTGTAGGGCTGGCCGACCTGGGTCACGATCGCCATGGGCGACGTGCCCACCAGCATCACGGGCGCCAGGTCCTTCAGCGTGTCGAACGCCATGTGGGGGATGAGGAGCGGGTTCACCGCATGCGTGTCGAAGACGACGCCGAACGTGTAGCCGTCGGGCGCCGCGGCCGCGACCGCCTGCGTTCCGATGGAGCCTGAAGCGCCGCCGCGGTTTTCCACCAAGAACTGCTGGCCGGTCTGCTCGGTGAGCTTCGCCGCGAAGATGCGCGAGACCTGGTCCACGGAGCCCCCGGGCGGGAACACCGAGATGATCCTCACGGTTTTCGTGGGCCACGCCTGCGCGTGGGCGTGGACGACGGCGAGCAGTGCACCGCACGCGAAAAGCGCGCGTGCCAGGGTGCGGGGTATGTTCGTCATTCGAGATCTCCTCATTGCTTGTCGTGCTTGCGTTGCTTGTACACGTCGACGACTTCGTTGTGCAGGAAGCGGTCGCGCCCGAAGAGCCGGCGCCCCTGGACATAGGCCACGAGCCCCGCCACGCCGATGAGCGTGCCGAACGGGATGTTGACGAGGTTGAGCACGCAGATCCCGATGCCCAGCCAGCGGCCCCAGGCCGGCCGCGTGAAGCTCGTCACCGTCGCCGCGAGCGAGAGCCCGCCCCCCAGGACCAGCAACCCGAGCGCGCCCGGGAGCCCTGGGCTGCGCGTCGCGCTGAAAAGCGGAATCAGAACGGCGGCGGCGACGCCGGCCGTGCCCAGGCCGTAGAGGAAGCCGAGCGCGCGGATGCTGGAGGATGCGTGGTAGAGCCGGCGCACCTGCTTGAAGGTCATGTCCCAGAGCGCTTCGGGACCGGTGCGCACCTCGACGTTGGAGCGTGGCGGGGCGAAGACGTTGTCCGTCATCTTTTTCCTCCCGGTATCGTTGTGCCGGGAGTCTCGCCTACCGCCGAGCCGCGCGCAAGCCGCGCGCGGGGAAGATCAGCCCGCGATCGGCTCGCGGTCGTAGGACTGCCCGCCGCCGAAAGTGGCGAGCGGCTCGAGCTCCCCGCCCCGGCTCACCTTGACGGCGCAGTACTTGAGCTCGGCGATCTTGCCGATCGGGTCCAACGCGGCGTTGGTGAGCATGTTCGCCGCCGCCTCGTAGTACGCGAAGGGGATGAACACGGTGTTGCGCGGCGTGCCCTCGTCGGCACGGGCGGTGAGCGCGATCTCGCCGCGGCGCGAGGCCACGGTGACGACGTCGCCCGGCTTGGCGCCGATGGCATCGAGGTCGAGCGGATGGAAGGACGCGACCGCCTGCGGCTCGATCGCGTCGAGCACCGAGGCGCGCCGCGTCATGGAGCCCGTGTGCCAATGCTCGAGCTGGCGCCCGGTGATGAGCACGAACGGGTAGTCGGTGTCGGGGCGCTCGTTGGCCGGGATGATGTCGGCGGGAACGAACCTCGCGCGCCCGTCCTGGGTCGGGAAGCTCTCGGTGAAGACGATGGGTTGGCCGGGGTCATCCTCGGTGCGGCACGGATAGGTGACCGACGACTGCTCCTCGAGGCGCTTCCACGTGATGCCGCCGATGGAGTTCATCGACTCGCGCATCTCGGCGAAGACCTCCGCCACGCCGCTCTCGGGGCCCGCGTAGCTCCAGCCGCAGCCGAGGCGGTTGGCGATCTGCTGGATGATCCAAAGGTCCTGCCGAGCGTCGCCCGGCATGTCGAGCGCGCGCCGGCCGAGCTGCACCATGCGGTCGGTGTTGGTCACGGTGCCGGTCTTCTCAGGCCACGCGGAAGCGGGAAGCACGATGTCGGCGAGGTACGCGGTCTCGGTGAGGAAGATGTCCTGCACCACCAGGCAGTCCATGCTCGCGAGGCCTTCGCGCGCGTGGTGGGCGTTCGGGTCCGACATCGCCGGGTTCTCGCCCATGATGTACATGCCCCTGATCTTGCCCTCGCAGGCCGCGTCCATGATCTCGACCACGGTAAGGCCCGGGTTGTGGTCGAGCGGCCGGCCCCAGAGCTTCTCGAAGCGCGCGATCGCCGCGGGGTTGTCCACGCGCTGGTAGTCGGGATACATCATCGGGATGAGGCCCGCGTCGGAAGCGCCCTGCACGTTGTTCTGGCCGCGAAGCGGGTGCAGCCCCGTGCCCGGGCGACCGATCTGGCCCGTCATGAGCGTGAGGGCGATGAGGCAGCGCGCATTGTCCGTGCCGTGCACGTGCTGCGAGATGCCCATGCCCCAGAGGATGATCGACGCCTTCGAGGTCGCGTAGGCGCGTGCCACCTCGCGGATCGTCTCGGCGGGGACGCCGCAGAGCGGCGCCATGGCCTCGGGGCTGAAGCCCTTCGAGTTCTCCTTGAGCGCCTCGTAGCCGATGGTGCGCTGGCGGACGAATTCCTTGTCGACCAGGTCCTCCTCGATGATCGTGTAGATCATCGCGTTCAGCAGCGCCACGTCCATGTCGGCGGTGAACTGGAGCGAGCGCCAGGCATGGCGCATGAGGTCGTTGCGGCGCGGGTCCGCCACGACGAGCTTGGCTCCCCGTTCGACCGCGTTCTTCATCCACGTGGCCGCGACGGGATGGTTGGAAGTGGGGTTCGCGCCGATCACGAAGATCAGCTCGGAGAGGGCCACGTCGCTCACCTGGTTCGAGACCGCGCCGGAGCCCACGCCCTCGAGGAGCGCCGCAACCGAGGACGCGTGGCAGAGCCGCGTGCAGTGGTCGACGTTGTTGGTGCCGAAGCCGGTCCGGACCAGCTTCTGGAAAAGATAGGCCTCTTCATTCGAGCCCTTGGCGCTGCCGAAGCCGGCGAGCGCGTTGGGGCCGTCGCGATCGCGCACCTTCTTCAAGCCGTTTGCGGCGAAGTCGAGCGCTTCCTCCCACGTGGCCTCGCGGAACACGTCGCTCCATCGCGTGGGGTCCACCGTGAACTCCGCCGTCTTGGGCACGCCGGGCTTGCGGATGAGGGGCTTGGTGAGGCGGTGCGGGTGCTTCACGTAGTCGAAGCCGAAGCGACCCTTCACGCACAGGCGCTCGTGGTTGGACGGTCCGTCGCGGCCCTCGACCCGCGCGATGGCGTTGTCCTTCACGTGGTAGGTGAGCTGGCAGCCCACGCCGCAGTACGGGCAGACCGAATCGACCTTCTTGTCGGCGACGACCTTGTAGGCGAACTTGGCCGGCGCGAGCGCTCCCGTGGGGCACGCCTGCACGCACTCGCCGCACGCGACGCACGTGGACTCGCCCATGGGGTCGTCGAAGTCGAAGACGATCTTCGCATCGGCACCGCGGAAGGCGTATCCGATCACGTCGTTCACCTGCTCCTCGCGGCAGGCGCGCACGCAGCGCGTGCATTGGATGCACGCGTCGAGGTTCACGGCCATGGCCGGGTGCGACACGTCGCACGAGGGCTGGTGGCGCGGCGCGAAGCGCGATCTAAGGACGCCCAGCTCGCCCGCCCACTGGAAGAGCTCGTTGCCGCCGGGCTTCAGGTCGTCCTTCGGCACGTCGCTCATCAGGAGCTCGACCACCATCTTCTGGGAGGCGAGGGCGCGCGAATTGTTGCTGGCGACTTCCATGCCCTTGGCGGGTTGGCGGCAGCACGAGGGCGCGAGCACGCGCTCGCCCTTGATCTCCACCACGCAGGCGCGGCAGTTGCCGTCGGGCCGGTAGCCTTCCTTGTAGCAGAGGTGGGGAATGTCGGTGCCGTGGCGCTTGGCCGCCTGGATGATCGTCTCGCCCGCGAAGGCCGAGATGGTCTCGCCGTTCAGCTTGAACTCGATGGTTTCGGCGCCTACCAGCTCGTTCATCTTCATCGGTTGTTACCCCTTGATCTCGTGGGGGAAGTGCTTGGCCACGCAGCGGATCGGGTTCGGCGCCGCCTGTCCGAGGCCGCAGATGGAGGCGTCGGCCATGGCGACCGAGAGCTCCTCGAGGAGCGCCTGGTCCCACTGCTTCGCTTCCATGAGGTGCGCGGCCTTCGCGGTGCCGACGCGGCACGGAGTGCACTGGCCGCACGACTCGTCCTCGAAGAAGCGCATGAGGTTCAAAGCCGCATCGCGCGCCTTGTCGTTCTGCGAGAGGATGATCACCGCCGCCGAGCCGATGAAGCAGCCGTAGGGCTGCAGCGTGTCGAAGTCGAGCGGGATGTTGTCCATCGACGCGGGCAGGATCCCGCCCGAGGCGCCGCCGGGCAGATAGGCGTAGAGCTGGTGGCCGTCGAGCATGCCGCCGCAGAATTCGTCGATGAGCTCGCGCACGGTGAGCCCCGCGGGCGCCAGGTGGACGCCGGGCTTCTTCACGCGCCCCGAGACCGAGAACGAGCGCAGGCCCTTGCGGCCGTTGCGCCCGTGCTTGCTGAACCACTGCGCGCCCTGCTCGATCAGGTCCCTCACCCAGAGCAGCGTCTCCATGTTGTGCTCGAGCGTGGGACGCCCGAAGAGGCCCACCTGCGCGACGTAGGGCGGGCGAAGCCGCGGCATGCCCTTCTTGCCCTCGATGGACTCGATCATCGCGGACTCCTCGCCGCAGATGTAGGCACCGGCACCGCGGCGAAGGTGGATGTTGGGGAGCTTGCCGGGAGGGTCTGCGCGCAACGCGGCGAGCTCGCGCTCGAGCATCTCGCGGCACGCGTGGTATTCGTCGCGCAGGTAGACGTAGACGTCGTCGATCCCCACGGCCCACGCGGCGATGAGCATGCCTTCGAGGAAGCGATGCGGGTCGCGCTCGAGATAGTGGCGATCCTTGAACGTGCCCGGCTCGCCCTCGTCGATGTTCACCGCCATGAGCCGCGGGCCGGGCTCGGCGCGCACGATCTTCCACTTGCGGCCCGTGGGAAAGCCGGCGCCGCCCAGGCCGCGCAACCCCGCGTCCTCCATCGTCTTGATGACGTCGTCGATGCTGCGCGTTCCGTTCACGCACTCGACCCAGGTCTTGTAGCCGCCCTGGGCGCGGTAGTCGTCGTAGCGGTGCGGGTGAAGCTCGGGCGCCGCGCCCTTGCCTTCCTTCACGCACTTCGCGACGCCTTCCTGCGTCGCATGGCCGAAAGCGTTCTGCCCGACGCACACCGCGGGCGCTTCTGCGCAACGCCCGATGCAGGGCGCGCCGACCACTCGCACGTCGGTGCCGAGGATCTGCGGGAGGCGTTCGAGCAACGCATCGGCGCCGGCCATCTTGCAGGAGAGCGTCTCGCACACGCGCACGGTGAGCGTCGCCGGCGGGCTCTCGCCTTCCTTCACGATGTCGAAATGGTGATAGAAGGTCGCGACCTCGTAGACCTCCGCCTGGGCGAGCTTCATCAGCGCGGCGAGCGCGTTGAGGTGCGCGGCCGAGATGTGCCCGAAACCGTCCTGGATGCGGTGGAGGTTCTCGATGAGGTACTGCGCCTCGAGCGGCATGCCGGAGAGCAGCGCCTCGATTTGCGCGCGCGCGGCGGGGTCCACGGAC
Source organism: Usitatibacter sp. (assembly GCA_036276215.1). Classification (GTDB taxonomy): domain Bacteria; phylum Pseudomonadota; class Gammaproteobacteria; order Burkholderiales; family Usitatibacteraceae; genus Usitatibacter. The sequence goes on along the minus strand of DATBEA010000266.1, from coordinate 2,082 downwards.
CGGCCCTTGGGTGTGGGCCGCGCACGGCGGATCTTTGAAACGGGAATCGCGATTTCGCTCATTCGTTCAGTTTAGCGGCGATGGGATGCCCGGGGTGGGCACCGCCAATTGGGCGAGACCGGCGTAACTGCGAGTCGCTGCCACGGCCGCCCGCGGGAGTTGCGAAGGGCCGGTAAATCAAGGTATTAGAGTACCGGAGCGAGCCCAGGATGGGCTTGATCCCCGTCAAGCCGGGCCGGCGGGTGAGCGCCGGCCCGGGCACGGATCAATGGAACAGGGCGGCGGCCTTCTCGAGCGCGATCCAGACGCCGATGAGGAACGGAATCCCCACGGCGAGCCATGCGAGCACGCCGCCCACCCCGAAAGAGCCACGCGCCGCATTGGACGCGTCCACCGCGCTCGCTCCACGCGAAGCGCGGCTGAGCACCCGCTCGCGCTCCAGCTCCTGCTCCGTCATGTAGTACTTCTCGTCCACCGGCTTGATGAGCAGGTTGCAGATGAATCCCACGAGCAGCATCCCCGCGAGGATGTAGAGCGTGCGATCGTAGACGAGGTTCGTGGGCACGCCCGCCTTCAGCTGGACCTCGCGCAGGTTCGCGATGAGCACGGGGCCCACGATGCCCGCGACGGACCACGCGGTGAGCAGGCGCCCGTGGATCGCGCCCACCATCTGGGTGCCGAACACATCCGCGAGGTACGCGGGAATCGTGGAGAATCCGCCGCCGTACATCGTGAGGATCAGGCAGACCGTCACGACGAACAACGCTGCCGCGCCCATGTGGCCGAACGTGGGCATGAGGCAATAGAGGATCATCCCCAGCACGAAGAACACGTAGTAGGTGTTCTTGCGGCCGATGAAGTCCGACGTCGACGCCCAGAAGAGCCGCCCGAGGCTGTTGAAGAGGCTGATCAGCCCCACGAGCCCGGCCGCGGCGGCCGCGATCGCCACCTTCTGCGCCGCGGTCACGGCGCCGGTGTTCGCGGCCCCCACCAGCAGCGGCCCGAAGATCTCCTGCAGCATCGGCGAGGCCATCACGATCACGCCGATGCCGGCGCTCACGTTGAGGCACAGCACGCCCCAGATGAGCCAGAACTGCGGCGTCTTCCACGCCTTCGAGAGGTGGACGTGCCGGTTCGTGACGAGCGTGCGGCTCTTCGCCGCATCGGGAGACCAGCCGAGCGGGCGCCATCCGTCGGGCGGCGTGCGGAAGCCGAAAGCGCCGGCCGACATCGCGATGAAGTAGATCACGCCCATCGCGATCAGCGTGGCGGCGACGCCTGCAGCCGCGTTCCCGTTGCCGAAGTGCTGCATGAGCGCGACGGCGAGGGGCGCGCCTATCATCGCGCCGCCGCCGTATCCCATGATCGCGAAGCCCGTCGCCATGCCGCGGCGGTCCGGGAACCACTTGATGAGCGTGGAAACGGGCGTGATGTAGCCCAGGCCCTGTCCCACCCCGCCGAGCACGCCGCACCCCAGCCACACGAGCCAGAGCTGGTGAATCTGCACGCCGATGCCTCCGAGGGCCATTCCGCCGCCCCAGCAAAGCGCGGCAATGAAGCCCGACTTGCGCGGGCCGGCGTGCTCGAGCCACGCGCCCCAAAGGGCAGCCGACACGCCGAGCATGAAGATGAAGATGGTGAAGGTGAAGCTCACCGCGGGCACGGTCCAGTTGCACGATGTCGTGAGGAGCTCCGACATCAGGTCCTGGTTGGCGCACACCGCGCCCGCCGCGGGCGCCAGCAGCTTCGTCATCGGCAGCCAGAACACCGAGAATCCGTAGGCCATGCCGATGCACAAGTGGATGGCGAGCGCCGCGGTCGGCACCAACCAGCGGTTGAACTGGGGGCCCGCGACCGTTCGTTCCCTGGAAAGCAGACCCGACTGCGGCATGTTGCCCGCGATCCCTGCGGCCTGGTTCATGAGACTCCTCCTATAGTTTATGTTGTGGTGTGCCTGTTGCATGACGCAAATCCCGAGAGAAATTAAATCTTTACTGTAAGTTCGGCAATCGGTTATGGTTTGCATATGGCAATTGCAACTTCCGGCCACTCCGGAACGGGCGCGCTATGCACAGGCTCCTG
>DATBEA010000265.1:0-4476 GCA_036276215.1 Usitatibacter sp. | reverse complement strand
GCATTGTCCAGCAGGTTCTTCATCACTAGGAGCAGGCGCTCCACGTCGCCCTCGAGGCGGTCGCAGACGTCCTGCTCGACCTTGATGCGCAGCCGGCAGCGGTGCTCCTCGGCATTGGGGGTGAGGCGCTCCACGAGGCCGGCCAGCGCTGCGCGCAGCGCGAACTCGGCCTTGTGGAGCACCACGCCGCCGGAGAACTTGGAGAAGTCCACCAGGTCCCCGATCGCGGCCATGGCGGTCTCGGTGGATTGGCGGATGCGCTGGAAGTGGTCCACGAGGGCCGGGTCGAACTCCAGCTGCTGCGCGCGGATCGCGATGGCGGAGATGCCTTCCATCGCCACCGAGAGCTCCATGCCGATCTTCTCGATCACGGCGATCTCGGCGGCGTCGCGCGCGCCTTCCTCGCCCGAGGAAGCGCTTCGCGGGCTCCACACGGCGCCGCTCGCTTCATCCTCCACGACGATCGGCTCGCGCTCGAGGATCGCGCCGCCGCCGTCGGCGAGGCGCAGCGGAAGGCTCCCGCGCGGGTCCTTCTTGCCGCGCAGCTTCTCCAGCGCCTTCGCGTCCACGTGCGGCGATTGCGCGAGCACCTCGAAGACCGGGACGCCCGCGAGCGACTGCGGCGCGCCGCGGATGCCCAGCAGGCGGCAGAAGGCCGCGTTGGCGATCTCGACCTCCCCCGCGGAATTCTCGACCATCGCCGCGGAGGGCGAGCCCTCGGCCATGGCGATGAGGCGCGCGGCGGCAAGGTTCAGCGCCTGCTCGGTCTCGCGCTCCGTGCCCACGTCGCGCAGCATCGCGATCACGCCGCTGGGCTTGTCGCGCTCGTCGAGCGCGGCCTGCAGCGACACCTGCACCCAGCGCCCGGTGCCGGCGACCTGCGCATCGACGAAGGCGGTGGCGGCCTTGCCCTCGCCCACGCGCGCCATGTTCTGCTGCAGGCGCTTCCTGTGGCCGTCGGCGAAGAGCGAGGTGAGCGAGGCGCCGTTCAGGGACTCGGCTTTTTTCCCGGTGACCTGCGCGAAGGCCGCGTTCGCGAACGTGATCTCGCCGTGCGCATCCGCCACCGCGAGCGCGGCGCGCAGCGACTCGACCATGCGCCTGAAGGGACCCGCGGCCATGTTCCCTACGCGCCCGAGAGCTTGCGGATCACGTCGAGCAGGTGGCGCGAGGCCGGGTGCAGCGGCACGCTCGCGCCGCGCACGGCGGGCAGGATCTCCGCGGCGATGGTCTTGCCCAGCTCCACGCCGAACTGGTCGAACGCGTCGATGCCCCAGACCGTGGCCTGGGTGAAGACCTTGTGCTCGTAGCAGGCGAGGAGCGCGCCCAGGCAGTAGGCGTCCAGGCGCGGCAGCACGATCGTCGTGCTGGGCCGGTCGCCGGGACAATCGCGGTGCGGGTCGCCCTTGTGCACGCCGTTCATCAGCGCCTCGGATTGCGCGCACGCGTGCGAGAGCAGGATCTCGTGGTGGATGGTGCGCTCGCCCATGGGCTGCGCGACCACGATGAAATCGCAGCTCACGCGGTCGGTTCCCTGGTGCAGCCATTGGTGGAACGCGTGCTGCCCGGGCGTTTCCGTGCCGCCCCACACGACCGGGCAAGTGGCGAAATCGACCGGGGTGCCGTCCTCGGCCACGCGCTTGCCGTTGGATTCCATCTCGAGCTGCTGCAGGTACGCGGGCAGGCTCGCGAGGCGCGACGCGTACGAGAGCACCGCGTGGCTCGCGGCGCCCAGGGCGTTGCGGTTCCAGACGCCCGCGAGGCCCATGAGCGCCGGGACGTTTCGCTCCAGCGGATCGGAGCGGAACTGCAGGTCCACGGCGTGCGCGCCCGCGAGCAGCTGCTCGAAACGCGCCATGCCCACGGCGATGGCGATCGGCAGCCCCACCGACGACCAGAGCGAATAGCGCCCGCCCACCCAGTCGGCGAACGGGAAGATGTTGCACTCGGGCAAGCCCCAGCGCCTGGCGGCCTCCACGTTGGCCGTGGCGGCGACGAAATGCTTCGCGACCGCGTCCTCGCCCATCGCCGCGGCGATCCACTCGCGTGCGGCGAGCGCGTTCACCATGGTTTCCTGGGTGGTGAAGGTCTTGGAGGCGACCACCACGAGCGTGGCGGCGGGATCCAGGCCCACGATCGCATCGTCGAATTCCGCGGCGTCGATGTTGGTCAGGAAACGCACCTGGGGCCCGTCGGCCTCGGCGTGCAGCGCCTCGATGGCGAGCTTCGGGCCCAGGGAGCTGCCGCCGATGCCCAGCGCCAGCACGTGCGCGAAGCGCGATCCCGTGGCGCCCTTCCAGTGGCCCGCGCGCACCGCCTCGGCCACCACGCGCATGCGCTCGTGGTTGCGCCGCAGCTCCGGGCGCACGTCCACGCCGCCCACCAGCACGTGCTCGTCGCCGCGCAGCGCCGTGTGAAGCGCCGGGCGCTTCTCCGTGACGTTCACGGGCTCGCCGCCGAAGAGGCGCGCGATGGCTTCCGGAAGGCCGCGTTCCCGGGCGAGCGTGGCGAGCAGGCCGACGGTCGCGGGGGTGATGTGCTCCTTGGAGAAGTCCGCGGCGAGGCCCGCGCAATTGAACGTGAGCGCGGGGCCGCGTTGCGGATCGTCCGCCCACAGGCGCGCGAGCGGCGTCGAGGCGATCGCTTCGCGGTGGTCGAGGAGGGCCCGCCAGGCGGACGAGGAGGGGAAATTGGGCATTTGGAGCGACGCCTCTTTACGGCTGATTCTAACCCAGGGCCAGGCCCGAAACGCCGAGCACCATGCCCACCGCGGCCACCGCGCGGCGCATCACGTCGCCCTCGCGAAGCAGGTGCGCGCCCATGAGCGCGGCGAAGAGGATCGAGACCTCGCGCGCGGGGGCCACCAGGCTCACCGGCGTGAAGACCATCGCGGTGAGAACGAGGATGTAGGAAAGCGGGGAGAGCACGCCGATGGCGAGCGCCGCGCCGCGCTGCTCGCGCCATGCGCGCGCGACGGCGCCGGGCGAGCGCCGGTGGGTGAGCGGGACCAGCACCAGGCAGCGGAAGAAATTGCACCCCCAGTCGTAGACGAGCGGCGCGATGAGCCACGTCGCCACGCTCGCCTTGTCCCAGAGCGTGTAGACCGCGATCGTGCAGCCGGTGAGGAGCGCGAAGGCGATGGCGCGCCGCGCGTCGCTTCGCTTCCAGGCGAGCGGGTTGCCGGTGAGCGCCAGCGCCGAGGCGCCGATCAGGACCGCGCCGCCCAGGGCCACGCCGCTCGGGCGCTCGCCCATCACCGCCATGGCGAAGGCGATCGTGAGCAGCGGCCCCGTGGCGCGCGCGAGCGGGTAGACGATCGAGAGGTCCCCGCCCGAGCGGTAGGCGCGGTCCAGGAGCAGGAAATAGGCGGTGTGCACCAGGCCGCTGCCCAGCATCAGCGCGAGGTGGATCGGCTGGGGGCGGTAGCCCGTGTGCCAGACGATGCCCGCCGCCACGGGAAGGTAGATCGCGAGGGAGACGAGGTTGGTCGCGGTGATGAGCCCCGCGCCGCCGCCGCTCCTCTTCAGGAGGAAGTTCCAGCTCGCGTGGATGAAGGCGGAGAAGAGGACGAGGACGAGCGCGAGGGCCGTCACGGCTTCGTGAGCCGCAGCAGGTCCAGGTATTGCGAGTCCTCGGGCAGCACGGCGCCCAGGCGCAGCAGCCCGTCGATCATCACCACGCCCGCGTCCAGCGTGAAGTCGCCGGCCAGCAGGCCCTGGAGCACTTCCTCGACCGGCATGCAGGTGAGCTCCGAGACCTCGCCGTCCTGGTTCACGGGCTGGAAGTCCTCCGGGAGCCACAGGTCGTGCACGAAGATCACCTCGCGGTGCAGCCCTTCGGGGACCGAGTATTCGGTGCGCACGGCGCCCAGGCAGTTCAGCCCCGCGAGGAGCGCCGGCGCGATGCCCGCTTCTTCCCACGCTTCCTTGCGCAGCGTCTCGTCGACGCTCATGCCCGCGGCGATGCGCCCGCCCACGAGGGTGTCGAGCTTGCCGGGGTTCACGTCCTTGGTGTTGCTGCGCCGCGCGATCCAGGCGTGTGCGAGGCCTTTGCGGCGCGTGAAGCCGTTCAGGTGCGCCGCGTAGGCGGTGATCCCGAAGCGGCGCGAGGCCGAGCGCTCCATGCGCAGCAGCTCCGGCTCCCCGTAGCGCGGCGCCACGCTCACCTGCTCGTCGCGCCAGCCGCGCAGCGTCCCGTCGCGGGCGAGCTCGCGATTCACTTCCTCGAGGGCCGCGGTGCGCCCCTGCACGGTGTCGGGCTTGGACACGAGGCGCACGTACGCGCCGGAAACCTCGAAGACGTGGGGCCAGCGGCGCAACTGGTCGGCGAAGGACGGCCGCAACCATCCGACAACATGCTCCCTCACGTAGAACGGGAGCACCGGCAGCTCGTTGCCGGAATGGGAGGCATGGGTGCAGGCGGCCCGGACGAATGCCAGGAGGTCCGAATGCAGGCGCGGTCTCATGAACCGCAAAG
>DATBEA010000264.1:0-3131 GCA_036276215.1 Usitatibacter sp. | reverse complement strand
GAGGCGCTGCTCGATGAAGAAGAAAAGCGACAATCCCGTGCCGCTTCCGGGCGAACGCTGGCCCGAGCCGCGCGTGCGCGCGCTCCAGGTGGAGGAGCTCTACCGCTTCGCCCCCATGGCGACGGGGTTCTCCTACTTCGGCGCGCTGCTCACCCTGGGCGTCCTGATCGAGATCGGCGACATCGGCCGCGGCGCCGTGTGGTTCCTGTGGGCCACCGCGGTCACGGTCTTCCGCTCCACGTGCATCGTCGCGTATCGCCGCCGGGGCCTCGCGAGCCATCCCGAAGGGTGGTCGAACCTCGTGATCGCCGCGAATTTCCTCTCGGGGGTGCAGTGGGGCGTGCTCGGCACGCTGCTCTTTCCCGACGGGCCGGTCTACATCCAGCTCTTCACGCTGATGGTCATCATCTGCTTCGTGGCGGGCTCCGTTCCCGCGTACGCGTCGGTGCGGGGCGCGCACGAGGCGCTGTCGCTGCCGTCCACGGTGCCGACCTCGATCTATCTTTTCTTCTTCCATACCGGCGCGCACTGGTACGCGGGTGCCATGGCGCTCTTCTTCTGTTTCGCGATCGTCCATTACGCACGCAAGCTCTCGCGCGACATCGAGGAGCGTTTCCGCCTGCAGGTCGAGCGCGACGACCTCCTCACGCTCACCGGCATGCTGAACGAGAAGCTCGAGCGCGAGAACCGCGACCTCGCGCACCGCGTGGCGGTTCGGGGCGCCTCGATGTCGAGCGCACGGGAGCGCGCGGAGCGTTTCGAGGCGCTTTTCGAGCGCTCGGCCCTGCCGCAGATCGAATGCGACGCCGAGGGCCGCGTGCTCGCCTGCAACCCGGCCGCGGAGAAGCTCTTCGGCGTGCGCCACGAGGAGATCGCGCATCGCCCGCTCTCGACATTGCTCGACATCACCGACGAGCAGCTTCGCGCGATGACCCACAAGCCGCACGCGGAGATCTTCGAGGTGTCCGCTCGCGCGGGCGACGGGCTGCGCATGCCCTGCCGCGCGAGCTTCACGCCGCTGCCGGAGATCCAGGGCCGGCTGCCCGGCTTCGGCGTCGTGCTCACGGGAATCCCGGCGATCGTCGTGGAGTAGCGCAATGAGCGAAAACCCGGACCTCCGCAGGCACCTCTTCGACCTCGAGGAGCAGCTCGTGAAGCCCGCCGCGCGAAGCTCGCGCGAGAGGCTCGAGGAGCTGCTCGCGGAGGATTTCTTCGAGTTCGGGAGCTCGGGCAACGTCCACGACCGCGCCCATGTCATCGCCGGCGCCTTGGGCGAGAGTCCCGGCGCATGGTCCATCGCGAACTTCAAGATGACCCTCCTGGCCGAGGACGTCGCCCTGGTCACGTATATCGCGACGCAGTCCGCGGGAGCGTCGTCGCTTCGCTCTTCCGTCTGGAGGCGCAGCGACGGCCGATGGCGGATGGCGTTTCACCAGGGCACGAAGATCGGGGAATGACAAAATAGCGGGAATGCCCGTCCTCCCGCAGGAAATCCTCGCCGCGACCCTCGCGGCCGACCACCCGAAGATCGCCGCCCTCGCCGGGGCAATCGAGGCGCGTGCGGTCGCGCGCAGGCCCGCGGAGCGCGAGAAGGCGTTGCTCGCCGATCTCGTGGAACGCTCGCGCGAGCGATTCGCCGCGCGCGCGGCGAGACTCCCGCAGCCGCGATTTCCCGACGACCTTCCCATCGCGCAACATCGCGACGAAATAGCGAAGCTGGTCCGCGGCCATCCGGTGTCGATCGTCTGCGGGGAGACCGGCTCGGGCAAGACCACCCAGGTACCGAAGATCTGCCTCACGCTCGGGCGCGGCGCCGCGGGGCTCATCGGGTGCACGCAGCCGCGGCGCATCGCGGCTCGAAGCCTCGCGCATCGGCTCGCGCAGGAGCTGCCCGGCACGGCGAAGGGCTTCGTCGGCCACAAGGTGCGCTTCCAGGACGCGACGCGGCCCGAGACCGTGATCAAGGTGATGACCGACGGCATCCTCCTCGCCGAGACGCATTCGGACCGCGAGCTGCGCGCCTACGACACGATCATCGTCGACGAAGCCCACGAGCGAAGCCTCAACGTGGATTTCCTGCTGGGATACTTGAAGCGCCTCGTCGTCGTCCGCCCGGAGCTGAGGGTCATCGTCACGTCGGCCACCATCGACACGCAGCGATTCAGCGAATTCTTCGATGGCGCGCCGGTGATCGAAGTTTCGGGGCGCACCTATCCGGTGGAAATGCGCTACCGGCCCGAGTTCTTCGAGGTGGAGGACGAAGACGACGAGCCCGTGGACATGAACGAGGCCATCGTGAAGGCGGTGGACGAGCTCGCGCGCACGAGCCGCACCGGAGACATGCTCGTATTCCTCCCGGGCGAGCGCGAGATCCGCGAGGCGGCCGAGGCACTGAGGAAGCACCATCCGGGCAAGACCGAGATCCTGCCGCTCTTCGCGCGCCTCTCGTCGGAGGAGCAGGACCGCGTCTTCGAGCCGGGTGCCGAGCGGCGCATCGTCCTTGCCACCAACGTGGCGGAGACCTCGCTTACCGTCCCGCGCATCCATTTCGTGATCGACACGGGCCTCGCGCGGGTGAAGCGCTATTCGCCGCGGCAGAAGATCGACCAGCTTCGCATCGAGCCCATCTCGCAGGCGGCGGCGCGCCAGCGCGCGGGGCGATGCGGGCGCGTGGCGAGCGGCATCGCGATCCGGCTCTACGCCGAGGACGAGTTCGTCCAACGCCCGGAGTTCACCACGCCGGAGATCCTGCGCACCTCGCTCGCCTCGGTGATCCTTCGCATGGCCGCGCTCGAGCTGGGGCCGATCTCGGAATTTCCCTTCATCGAGCCGCCCACCCCCCGGCAGGTCGAGGATGGCTACCGGCAGCTCTTCGAGCTGGGCGCCATAGGCGAGGCGCGCGAGCTCACGCCGCTGGGCAAGGAGCTCGCGCGCTTGCCCGTCGATCCGCGCATCGGCCGGCTCCTCCTCGCGGCACGTGATTTCCATTGCCTCTCGGAGATGGTGATCCTCGCGGCCGCGCTTTCCATCCAGGATCCACGCGACCGGCCGCAGGCGCTGCGCGAGCAGTCCGACAGGGCCCACGAGGAGTTCCGCGACGATGCCTCGGATTTCGTCCAGCTCCTGAATCT
>DATBEA010000263.1:0-4871 GCA_036276215.1 Usitatibacter sp. | reverse complement strand
GTGGTGAGGAGCTTCAGGTTGATGTTGGTGCTGAGATACACGCCCACCCAGGCTCGGACCGCCGTCACCGCCACCTGGATCAGTATGAGGGTGAGGAACGCGATGCCGAGCACGGTGAGGAGGTCCTGGTCGCGCCCCACGAGCACCCGGTCCACCACGAGCTGCAGGTAGAAGGGCATCGCGATCGCGAAGACCTCCAGCGCGAACGAGAGCAGAAGGATCTGGGCGATGGTGCCCTTCAGCCCCGAGGCGGCGGAGAGGAGCTGCCACGAATGGATCTTCTCGCGCTCGTCCTTCTTCTGGAATCCGGTGGTCGGCGTGAACTCCATCGCCACGCCGGTGAAATGGCGGGAAGCTTCGTCCATCGTCATCACGCGCTTGCCGCGCGCGGGATCGTGGATCGTGAGCTTGCGGCCGCTCACCTTCGCGAGCACCACGAAATGGTTCATGTCCCAGTGCAGCACCGCGGGCAAGCGCAGCTTCCCGAGGGACTCGAGCGGGACCTGCACGCCACGCGCCGTCATGCTCATGGTTTCGGCGATCTGCGCGATGTGCTTGAGCGTGATCCCCTTGAGCGACGGAGAAAGTCGCAGGCGCATCGCCGAGAGGTCGGTGCGATGCCCGTAGTAGGAAGCGACCATCGCGAGGCATGCGATGCCGCATTCCGGCGCCTCGCTCTGGAGCACGACCGGGACGCGCGGGGAGAGGAGGTCGGAGAGCCAGCCCATCAGATGCGGTCCTTCAACTTGAGCACCGGCTCGAAGATCCACTCGAGGAGCGTGCGCCGCTCGAGGAGGAGATCCGCGCTCACGAGCATGCCGGGGCGCAGCGCGTAGTCCTCGCCCAGCGCGGTCACGTTCTGGCGGTCGAGCTTCACGTCGAGGCGGTACACGGGCTCCTTCGCCTGGAGCGGGCCCACGTGCTCGCCCTGGGTCCACACGCTGCGGCTCACGTCGGTCACGACACCGTGGTACTGGCCGAAGCGCTCGTAGGGAAACGCCTCGTAGCGCAGCATCACCTCCTGGCCGCGGTGCACGAAGCCGACCGCGCGCGTGGGCACGAGAAGCTCCACGTGCATGCCGCTGCCCCTCGGGAGCACGGTGGCGAACGAGGAGTCCGCCGCGATCGACTGCCCGCGATTCACGGCGATGTTGGTGACGACGCCGGCCATGGGCGCCCGGATCACGCTTTCGCGCCTCGCCTCGACCTGCGTGAGGCCTTCCTTCAGCTCGCTGATCTGCCGCGATACCTGCTCCACCTGCGTGCGCGAGCGAAGCTCGATCGACGGTTGCTCGAGCCTGGCGGCGGCAAGGTCACGGTCCACCTGGCCGCGCTGCCGTGCGAGGTTCTGCAGCTTGATCTCCTGGTCCGTCACCTCGTCCTGCTTCTGCTTCACGAGGGCCTCCGAGACGAACTGCTTCTCGCCCGCGAGACCGTGATATCGCTCGAGCTGGTCCTTGGCGCTCTTGATGCGCACCTCCTGCAGCTTCATCTCGCGGTCGATCTGCATGAGCTCGCCCTGGAGGTCGCGGATGCGCCGCTGGAGCTGCTCGACTTGCTGCGCCCCCAGCTCGCGCCACTGGTTCTGCTCCTTCTCCAGGATGAGGCGCCGGCTCTGCATCTCCGCGGCCACGGCCTCGTTGGTGGAGCCGCCGGAGCCGGTGGAGCGGTCGAGGGAGACGGTCGCCATCGCGTCGCCGGCCTTGACCTCGTCGCCTTCCTTGACCATGAGGTCGGTCACGCGCCCCGAGTCGGGAATGAGCACGCGCGCGGCGCCGGTATCGAGCGCCACGTAGCCTTCGACTCGCTCGCGGCGGGTGTACTGGCCCCAGAGGGCCACGGCGATCAGGAGGACGGCGATTCCGGCTGCGAGCAGCGTGAAGACCCAGAAGGGAACGGGCCGCGCGATGGTCGCTTCGCCGAGGAACTTCTCGCGCTGGGCGTCGATCGCCTCTTGTCGGAATAGTTGGCGGGGCATGGCTTCGCCGCGATTTTAAAGCAGTACGCGCCGTCCAAACCATACAATGCGCCGATGGCCGAGAAAAAATACCCGCTCGAATCGCTCTTCGGCCGGGTCATCACGCCGTTCGACGATTTCCTCGGGCGGACCACGGCGGGGAGCCTGCTGCTCATGGGCGCGACGGCGATCGCCCTGGTCGCGGCGACCTGGTTCGGCGCCGACACGATCCACCACCTCTGGGACCGCGAGCTCGCGATCGTCTCGGGTGGACGGTTCCGGTTGTCCCTCTCCCTGCACGAATGGGTGAACGACGCGCTGATGGCGCTCTTCTTCCTCGTCGTGGGGCTGGAGCTGAAGCGCGGCATCCTCGTGGGAGAGCTCTCCTCGGTGCGGGACGCGGCGCTGCCCGTGGTCGCGGCGATCGGCGGCATGGTCGTTCCGGCTGCGATGTTCCTCGCCTTCAACGCGGACACGGTGAACGCGCGAGGGTGGGGCATCCCGATGGCCACCGACATCGCCTTCGCGGTGGGCGTGCTCGTGCTGCTGGGAAAACGCGTGCCTCGCAACCTCGTGATCTTCCTCACCGCGCTCGCGATCGCCGACGACCTGGGGGCGGTCCTCGTGATCGCGATCTTCTATACGCCGGGCCTGGACCTCGCCGCCTTGCGCGCCTCGGCGGCGCTCTTCGTGTTGCTCGTGCTCTTCAATCGCGGCGGCGTTCGCCATCCGCTGCCGTACGCGATCGTGGGCATTCTGCTCTGGTACTACATGCTGGTCTCTGGCGTGCACGCGACCGTTGCCGGAGTGCTTCTCGCGTTTACGATTCCCGCGCGGCCTTCGGCCACGCCCGACCAGTTCGAGCGCCGCCTGGACCGGCTGGGCGAGGAGCTCAAGGCCGACCGCCAGGACGTTTCAACGCCCGATGATCCGCTACGCAACGCCCGCATGACTTCCATCGCCATGGCCACCGAGCGCGCGGGGGCGACCGTGCAGAGCCCGTTGCAGCGCATCGAGCACGCGCTGGCGCCGTGGGTGGCGTTCGTGGTGGTTCCGGTCTTCGCTCTCGCCAACGCGGGCATCGACATCTCGACCATTCGCTGGAGCCAGGCGCTCTCGAACGACCTCACGCTGGGCGTGATCGCGGGCCTCCTGGCCGGCAAGTTCGCCGGCATCTCGTGCTTCTGCTGGGTCGCCGTGAAGGCGGGCTTGGGGCGCTTGCCCGCGGGAGTCGCATGGCGCCACTTGCTCGGCGCGGCGTGGCTCGCCGGCATCGGCTTCACGATGTCGCTCTTCATCTCGCAGCTCGCCTTCGTCCAGGCCGAGCAGGTGGAGGCGGCCAAACTGGGGATCCTCATCGCCTCGTGCGTGGCCGCGGGCGTGGGGTTCATTTGGCTATGGCTTGCTTCCAGGAGCGATAGGTGATAATACTATCACCATGGATGCGCTCACCGCCCGCCAAGCCGAGATCCTCGAGGTCATCCGCCGCCACATAGCCGAAAACCACCGCCCCCCGTCCCGCCCGGAGCTCGCGAAAAGCCTGGGCGTGGCTTCGACCAACGGCGTGTTCAAGCACTTGGCGGCGTTGGAAAAAAAGGGCGCCATCGAGCTGGCTCCCGGCTCCGCGCGCGGCATCCGTCTCAAGGAGGCCCAGGGCCTTCCGCTGATCGGCCGGGTAGCGGCGGGCAGCCCCATGCTCGCCATCGAGAACCACCTCGGCATCTATCCCGTCGATCCGTCGCTCTTCAATCCGCGCGCCGATTACCTGCTGCAGGTGCGGGGGCTGAGCATGAAGGACGATGGCATCCTCGACGGCGATTGGCTCGTGGTCCATCGCACCACGGAAGCGAAGAACGGCCAGATCGTGGTGGCGCGCATCGGCGACGACGTCACCGTGAAGCGCCTTAAGATGCGCGGCCACAAGGCGGAGCTCATTCCCGCCAACCCGGATTTCGAGACGCTGCACCTGGATCTGCACCACGACTCCCTTTCCATCGAGGGCATCGCGGTCGGGGTGATCCGCAACCTGCACGCGCGCGCATGAAAGCGACGGTCGCGGAGCTCTCCCAGCTGCCGGGCGTATGGCGCGGCGGTGAGCTCGAGCACGCTTCGCAACCTTCGATCGCCACTGGCCACCCGGCGCTCGACCGCGAGCTGCCCGGTGGGGGCTGGCCTTCCGGTACGTTGACCGAGGTGCTGCACGACGGCGCGGGCGTCGGCGAGGTGACTTTCCTCGCGGGTGCCGTTGCGCGTGCGAGTGATGGCGGGCGGCTCATCGCATGGATCAACGCGCCGTACCTTCCGTATGCGCCTTCGCTCGCGCAATCGGGGCTGGCGCTCGAACGCTGCCTCGTCGTGCGTCCCGCCAACAGGGAGGACGCGCTGTGGTCCGCTGAGCAGGTGCTGCGTTCGGGCGCGTGCGGCGCGGCGCTGCTTTGGCTCGCGCACGACGACTACGCCTGGCTTCGCCGCCTTCAGATGGCGGCGCAGGCCGGCCGGTGCATGGCGGTGCTCTATCGAACCAGCGCCGCGCAACGGCTTTCAACTCCCGCGCACCTGCGCGTAGCGCTCGAGCGCGAGGAGGGGTGGCTCAAGGTTCGCATCCCCAAGCGCCGCGGTCCTCCTCTTACCCGCCCGATCACGCTCGAGATCGGACGGCGTTCTGTCCCGCACGACAAGGTACGGCAACCCGTTAGCTCGCCCGTTCTCGCTTTCGCGTCTCGTCCCCGCGCCGCCGCCTGAAGGTTTCACCGTGCTCTGGGTCGCGCTCGAGTTGCCCGCATTGCCGCTTCAAATCGCCGAGCGTGGCGGTGCGTCCGCCGTTCCGGTGGTGGTCTCGGAAGGACCCACGCAGCGTCCTGTCGTGACTTGCGCGAATGCATCGGCCAAAGCGGCGGGCATTCGCGAAGGCCAG
>DATBEA010000262.1:0-2965 GCA_036276215.1 Usitatibacter sp. | reverse complement strand
GCGGTCGGCCTCCTGGCTGAAGGCAAGCAACTCCTTCAGCTCCCGGAAATCCCTCGAATGCTTCATCACCGAGAGCTCGTGCCACGAGGCGAAGCTCTGGAAGCAGGAGCGCGGCATCTCGAGCACCTTGCCCATGCTGCGATACATGCTGCCCTTGCCCAGCTCGGGCAGCACCACGCGGTCGATGATGCGGTAATCGAAGCGATCGCCCGCGATGCCCACGCCTGCGTGCCCGAGCGCTTGCGCGCTCACCTTGCCGCCCTCGAGCTCGAAGGCGATCACGGAAAAGTCCGTGGTGCCTCCGCCGAAGTCCGCCACCAGCACCGTGGCGCTCTCCTCGAGGGACTGCGCGAAGAAGAACGCCGCCGCCACCGGCTCGTACACCTGGCGGATGCGTTCGAAGCCGAAGGGTGCGAGTGCCGCCTCGTAGCGCTGGAGCGCCAATCCCTCGTCGGGCCGGTTGCCGGCGTAGGCCACGGGGCGCCCCACGAGCACGTCGCGCGGCAGGTGATCGAGCTGCGGGGTTGCGTGCGCGCGCAGCGTCTTGAAGAAGGTCGCGAAGAGGTCCTCGAACTTGTACGCGCGCCCATACACGTAGGTCTGCTCGAAGAGCCGGCTGGCCGCGAAGCTCTTCAGCGACTGGATGAAGCGGCAGTCCCCGGCGATCTCGATGAACTTCTGGATCGCCCAGGGGCCCGCCTCGTTCTTGACGATGGGATGGTTCTCGTCGCCCTCATCCCAGAACGTGAGCGCGGAACGGAACGAGAAGAGCACGAGGGAGAGGAACCGGAAAACGACCGGATCGGCCGGATGGTGCGGCGTGGCCCACGAGAGCACCGTGTTGGTCGTGCCGAAATCCAGCCCCAGCGTGCGGCGCTGCGCCTGCGCCATGGGCTATCGGACCGTCTTGATGCCCGCCAGCTTGTACTGCTCGCGCAGCTCGTTCTCCACGTCCACCATCGCCTTGCGGAACTCCTCGCCCGGCGCGAAGGCCTCCTCGAGCTGCAGGTCGGCGAGGTACTTCTTCCACGAGGCGGTTTGCTGCAGCTTCTCGAAGACTCGCGTCCAGTACGCCACGACGTCGGGCGCCATCTGCGGCGGGCCCACGACGCCGCGAATCTGGGGAGTGGTGTGCACGTCGTAGCCCGCCTCCTTCAGCGTGGGGACGTCGGGGTAGCCCGCGAGGCGCTTCTCCGTGAGCTGCACCAGCACGCGAAGCTTTCCGGCGCGCACCTGCTCGCCCGCCTCCTGGGGCTCGATCACCATCATGTCCACATGACCGCCCAGGAGCGCCGCGAGGCGCTCGCCGCCGCCGGGAAACGAGACGTACGCCCACTTCGTGCCCGTGAAGTGCTGCAGCTGCTGGTGGACGATGTTGTCGCGCGAGGTCGCCGAGCCGCCCGACTGCTTCAGCTGCCCGGGGCGCGCGCGGGCCGCCTCGATGAAGTCCTTGAGCGTCTTGAACGGCGAGTCGGCGCGCACCACGATCACCGCGGGCTCGCGAAGGAGCTCGGCGATGGGCTTCAAGTCGTGCACCGTGATCTTCGCCTCGTTGGTCGTGAGCGGGCCCGCGATCCAGACGCTCGTGATGAACCCCAGCGTGTGCGGGTCGTCCTTGCGCTCGTAGATGGCGGCCGCGGCCACGGCGCCGTTGCCGCCGGGCTTGTTGACGACCTGCATGCGCACCGGAAGGAGCTTCTCCTTCTCCATCATCGTGGCGACCGCGCGTGCGAGCAGGTCGCTGCCGCCGCCGGGGCCGGTGTGCACGATCACCTCGACCGGTTTCGTGGGCTGCCAGTCGGCGTGAGCCACGGGTGCCCCGGCAAGGGCGAGGACGAAAAGGGAAGACAAGAGCGCGTTACGCATCGGAAATTTCCTCCTCCAGGTTCCTAGGATTCGCGCTCGAGGACCTGGACCCGGAACGCGTTCAGCTTCTTGAAGAGCGGCACGACGAAGAGCAGCGCGGCGATTGCCAGCAGCACCGCGGGAATGGGACGCACCAGGATCGAGGGATCCCCGCCCGACATCATGAGCGACTGGCGCAGCGCCTTCTCCATGTTGTCGCCGAGCACCAGGCCCAGGACCATGGGCGCGGTCGGAAACGAGAGCTTTCGCATCGCATAGCCCAGGAGCCCGAAGCCCGCGAGCAGGCCCAGCTGGAACATGCTGCTGGAGGCCGTGTACACGCCCACGATCGAGACGCCGAGGATGAGCGGGTTCATCGCGTACGAGGGAATGCGAAGGAGCTGCGCGAACACGGCGACCAACGGCAAGTTGAGAAGCAGCAGCAGCACGTTGCCGATGTACATGCTCGCGACCAGGCCCCAGAAAAGCTGCGGGCTGTCCTGGATGAAGAGGGGCCCCGGCTTGAAGCCCCAGAGGATCAACGCGGCCAGCAGGATTGCGGTGGTCCCGCTACCCGGAATGCCGAGGGTCAGCAGCGGCACGAGCGCCCCGCCCGTCTCGGCGTTGTTGGAGCCCTCGGGCGCGGCCACGCCCTCGATGGCGCCCTTGCCGAAGCGCTCGGGATGCTTCGACACCGCCTTCTCGATGCCGTAGCTCATGAAGGAAGCGATGGTCGAGCCCGCACCCGGCAGCACGCCGATGAGGAAGCCCACGACGGAGCCGTTCACGAACGCGAAGCGGCAATCCTTCATGTCCTGCCACGTGGGCATGAGGTTGCGAAGCCCCTTGGGAACCGGGAGCATGCTGGGCGGCTCGTCGGGCTCCATGTTGCCCAGCACCTCGCCCACGGCGAAAAGCCCGATGGCCACGATGATGAAGTCGATTCCACCGAGGAGCTCGACCTGGCCGAACGTGAAGCGCGAGGTCGCGCTGAAGAGGTCGCTGCCCATGCCCGCGATCCACAGGCCCACCAGCATCGAGAGGAGCGCCTTCACGAGCGAGTCGCCCGCGAGCAGCACCACCATCGTGAGGCCCAGCACCATGAGGCCGAAGTATTCGG
>DATBEA010000261.1:0-2528 GCA_036276215.1 Usitatibacter sp. | reverse complement strand
CGCGTCGGCTATAGTGGATCCATGCATACGCAAGGCGGTCCCTCGACCCTTCGCCTCGCCCCGGCCAGCGCGCTCGCGCTCGGCCTGCTGCTGCGCCCCGCGCGCTAAAAACTCCAACCCACAATTCGTGCAGCATCCGGCCGCTTCGGGAAACGCGGGAGGCGGGCCAGTCCATCTGAAATCCGGCATTTGGAGAACGCCATGAAAGACCAGCTCATCATTTTCGACACCACCATGCGCGACGGCGAGCAGAGCCCGGGCGCGGCCATGACCAAGGACGAGAAGGTACGCATCGGCAAGCAGCTCGAGCGCCTGCGCGTGGACGTGATCGAGGCCGGCTTCGCGGCTTCGAGCCCCGGCGATTTCGAGGCGATCCGCGCGGTTGCCGCGGCCGTCAAGGATTCGACGGTGTGCTCGCTCGCGCGCGCCAACGACAACGACGTGAAGAAGGCCGGCGAGGCGATCAAGGGCGCCAACGCGGGTCGCGTGCACACCTTCATCGCGACCAGCCCCATCCACATGAAGCACAAGCTGCGCATGGAGCCCGAAGCGGTGCTGGAGGCGGCGGTGCGGTCCGTGAAGCTCGCGCGCCAATACACCGACGACGTCGAGTTCTCCGCCGAGGACGCGGTGCGCTCCGACGTGGATTTCCTCTGCCGCCTCTTCGAGGCGACCATCGCCGCCGGGGCGCGCACGATCAACGTGCCCGACACGGTGGGCTACAGCGTGCCGGATCGCTGGGCCGAGCTCTTCCGCCAGCTCCTCACGCGCATCCCGAATGCGGACAAGGCGGTATGGTCCACGCACTGCCACAACGACCTGGGCATGGCGGTGGCCAACTCGCTCGCCGCCGTGATGGCGGGCGCGCGCCAGGTCGAATGCACCGTGAACGGGCTGGGCGAGCGCGCCGGCAACGCCTCACTCGAGGAGATCGTGATGGCGATTCGCACCCGGGCGGACATCTTCCCGTGCACGACCCGCGTCGACAGCACCCAGATCGTGCCGGCCTCCAAGCTCGTGTCCACCATCACGGGCTACCCCGTGCAGCCCAACAAGGCGGTGGTCGGGGCGAACGCCTTCGCCCACGAGTCGGGCATCCACCAGGACGGGGTGCTCAAGCACCGCGAGACCTACGAGATCATGCGTGCCTCCGACGTGGGCTGGGGCGCCAACCGCCTCACGCTGGGCAAGCTCTCGGGGCGCAGCGCCTTCAAGGCGCGCCTCCAGGAGCTGGGCATCGCGCTCGCCTCGGAAGAGCAGCTGAACGCCGCCTTCGCGCGCTTCAAGGACCTCGCCGACAAGAAGCGCGAGATCTTCGACGAGGACATCCAGGCGCTCATGTCCGACGAGGCCTTCACGCCCGAGGCCGAGCACTACAAGCTGATCTCGATCTCGGCGCGCTCGGAGACCGGCGAGCAGCCCTTCGCGCGCGTGGTGCTCTCCGAAAACGGGAAGGAGATGCGCGCCGAGGCGCGCGGGGGCGGCATCGTCGATGCCACGTTCAAGGCGATCGAGAGCATGGTGCAGAGCGGCACCGAGCTGCTGCTCTACTCGGTGAACAACGTGACCGAGGGCACCGACTCGCAGGGCGAGGTCACGGTGAGGCTCGCGAAGGACGGGCGCATCGTGAACGGCATGGGCTCGGACACGGACATCGTCGTGGCCTCCGCCAAGGCCTACGTGAACGCGCTGAACAAGATCACGGCGAAGACGCGGCGCGTGAACCCGCAATACGGCGAGGCGGAGAAAGCCACCGGTACGCTATGAGGAGCGCGGCGGCGAGGTAAGCCAGGCTCGCGGGGCCCCACATGATGAGGCCCCCGAGTTGCTGGTCCTCCAGGGCGGTCAGGCCGAAGGCCTTCCCCTCCAGGTACGACGGGTACCAGGGATCCGGCGCAAGCGTGAGGAGCGCGCCAAGCGCGCTGCTGTGGGCCATGGTGGTGAAGAGCGACGCGAAGGAAGCGCCGCCGGAGTTGCGGCGGGCGCGCTCGAAGACCGACCACCAGAAGAGGAGCGCCGTCGCGAAGAAGCTGGCGTGCTGCAGGGTATGCACGGCCTCGCTCGCGAGCGCCGCCTCGAACAGCACCGGGATGTGCCACGCCCAGAGCGCGACCGCGTGCAGGATCCAGGCGCCCACCGGCGCCGTGCACCATCGCCACGCCGCGCGAAGGCCGCGCGAGCGGGCGACTGCTCCCAGCGCAGGACGCCACGGCGCTGGCAGGGCCCACGTCCAGGCCTCCAGCGGGCGAGCCAGCACGAGGAGCGGAGCGGCCACGACCATGAGGAGCTCGTGCTGCACCATGTGCGTGGCGAACGAGCGATCCGACATCGCATCGAGCGGCGGCAGCAGCGCTACGCACAGCACGAGCCAGCCGGCGGCGAAACGCGCGACATCGGCCGCCGGGATGCCGCGCGATCCGCCCGCGCGTCGCCACAATCGCCGCACGCCGATCGCGTATAGGGTGGCGCTCAGCGCGAGGCACACGACGGCCCACGGCTCGAAGCTCGCGGCTGCGCCCTGCACGTGG
>DATBEA010000260.1:0-5719 GCA_036276215.1 Usitatibacter sp. | reverse complement strand
GTCGTGTTCTTCCAGGCGCGCAGCGAGGCGAACGACCTCTTCGACTACCAGCTTCGCCAGCTGGCGCTCACGCTTCGCGACCGCACCTACGCGCCCAGCCAGTTCGCCGAGGTGCTGCAGGGCGAGGAGGCGCTCGACTTCGCGATCGAGGTGTGGGGCCCCGACGGCACGGAGCTCTACGAATCGCAGCCGCAGCTTCGCGTCCCGGGCGCGGTGCAGCTGGGCTTCAGCACCGGCGAGGGGCCCGACGGCAAGTGGCGCCTCTTCGCCATCCAGCAGCGCGGCCTCACGATCCAGGTGGCGCAGCCCATGGCGGTCCGAAGCCAGCTCGCCTTCGACGCGGCGATGCGCACCCTCCTGCCCTTCCTCGTGGCGCTGCCCCTCATGGGGCTGCTCATCTGGCGCCTCGTGGGGCAGGAAATCCGCGTGCT
Source organism: Usitatibacter sp. (assembly GCA_036276215.1). GTDB lineage: Bacteria > Pseudomonadota > Gammaproteobacteria > Burkholderiales > Usitatibacteraceae > Usitatibacter. Next base: position 5,288 of record DATBEA010000260.1, on the reverse strand, counting down.
CGAGTCCACCGCCCGGGCCATCGCCCAGCGCACGCCCGAGGCGCTGGAGCCCATCGGCACGCGCTCCGTGCCCGAGGAGATCCTTCCCCTCGTGAACGCGTTGAACGGGCTCCTGGAACGCCTGGGCGGGGCGCTCGCGACCCAGCGCCAATTCATCGCCGATGCCGCGCACGAGCTGCGCACGCCGCTCACGGCCTTGAAGCTCCAGCTGCAGCTCGCCGAGCGAGCCCGCGACGAGGGGGGCCGCGAAAAGGCCCACGGCATGCTGCGCGAGGGCATCTCGCGGGCGGTGCGGCTGGTCGAGCAGCTCCTGGCCCTCGCCCGGCTCGACCCGGATGCGCCCGCCAGGCGCGAGCCCGTGGACCTGGCCGAAGTGGCGGAGGCCATCGTGCAGGCCCATGCGGCGCGGGCGGGGGCGGCGGGGATCGCGCTCGAGGCCCACGCCCAGGGCCCCGTCCCGATCGACGGCGACCGCGCCGCGCTGGAGACGCTCCTGGACAACCTGGTGGACAACGCGTTGCGCTACACCGGCGAGGGGCATGTCACCGTGCGCACGCGCCGCGAAGGCGCGGGAGCCATCCTGGAGGTCGAGGACACCGGCCCCGGGATTCCCGGCGGGGAGCACGCACGCGTCTTCGACCGCTTCTATCGCGGCGAGGCGGCCCCTACGGGGGGCACGGGCCTGGGGCTTGCGATCGTGAAGCGCATCGCCGAGCGCCACGGGGCCGGCGTGGAGCTGGCCCAGGGGCCCGGCGGGCGGGGGCTTCGCGTGGTGGTGCGCTTTCCCTGAAAAGAAAAAGCCCCGCCGGAGCGGGGCTTTCTTACATCTCGTTACACGTTCGTCAGCGGTCGCGCACCAGCCGGATCTGCGCGCTGGAGGCAGTCCCCACCAGGTAGGCCGTGTAGACCCCGCCGGCATCGAGCTCGGCGTTGGTGAGCGTGGCGAGCACCGTGACGCCTCCCGCGGTCGTGAACGTGATCGTGTAGGTCGTGCTCGGCACGAGCTGGTAGTAGCTCGACTGGTTCACGAACGGCAGCGCGCTCGTCTGCAGCGCGAAGTTCACCAGCACGTCCACGTTGCCGCCGCCGTTCAACCCGTTCACGAAGCGCAGCTTGGCGAAGCCCGTGGAGGGCAGCGTGTTGTCGTCCAGGAGCGCCGTGAGGCTCGCCGAGCCCACCGTCCCCGTGGCGATGACCGAGTAGTCGCGCGCGGCGAGGAAGTTGTTCGACAGCGTCGCGATGTTCGTGCCCGGGACGTTCGACTGCTCGATCTGGACGTCGTGAGTGCCGGAGTTGGTCGTCACGTAGCTCGAGCTGCCCGCGAACGGCACGTTCAGCAGGAGCGCCGCGTTGTCGACCTTGAAGTTGATCGTGGTCGAGTCGGTCACGTCGTTCACGGCCTTCATGCGCGAGAGCGGATTCTGGAGGAACGTGCCGGTGCCGCTTTGGCCCTGGGAGAGCAGCACGGCGTTCACCTGCTTGCCGCCCTGCGTGGGCACCACGACGATCGTGTAGTAGATCCCGGCGGCGAATGTCTGGGGCCCCGACTGGAAGAGCACGTCCTGCGTGCCCGACGTCGTGATGGTAATGGGATAGCTGCCCGGGGGAACCTCGGCGGAACCCGACACCGTGCCGAAGGTGGTGGCGCCCACGATCACCGGGGCGGTCGTGATCGGCGTGGCGAGATAGACGTCCACGGGGCCCGCGTCCGGCGCGAGGTTCACCACCCGCACGCGAAGCTGCCCGGAATCGATCACCGTGATGTCGTCGGCCAGGAGCTGCGACTGGATCGCGGCGCGGTGGCCGTAGACGAGGAGCGTCTGGAACACGCCGCTCGCGAAGGTGACGCTCTTGTCGCTCAGGATCGACTGCGAGGTGGAAGAGCGGATCTTCACGTCGCGGGTGCCGGAATCGAACTCCGAGAAGCCCGAGGTCTGGCCCAGCGCGATCGCGGCGGCCTTCACGTCGTCGTCCACGAGGACGTCGAGCGGCTCGGAATCGGGCACGGCGTTGAGCGAACGCATGTCCGTGGAGTTCTGCGAGCTGCCGCCTTTGTGGCAGCCGGAGAGCACCGCCAGCGCGGCAATGAACGCCGCGATCCAGATCTTCTTCATGCGAAACACCTTTTCGGAAGGGGGGTTGCTGCGAGGCTGAATTGTAAACCATGGGCGCCTCCCGGGCCGTCGCGAGGCTTGCGCCACGCGCCCGGCTGCGCCGTAGTAGCATTGCGCCTCCTATGGCGACCCCGAAGACGGCGGAGATCGACCTCCTGGTCGTCGGCGGGGGGATCAACGGCGCCGGCATCGCGCGCGATGCGGCCGGCCGGGGCCTCACGGTGCTCCTGGCCGAAAAGGGCGACCTCGCGGGGGCCACCAGCGGGTGGAGCTCCAAGCTGATCCACGGCGGGCTTCGCTACCTCGAGCAGTACGAGTTCCGCCTGGTGCGCGAGGCGCTCCAGGAACGCGAGGTGCTGCTGCGCCTCGCCCCGCACATCATCCGCCCGCTCATCTTCGTGCTGCCCCACGACGCGAGCATGCGCCCGGCCTGGATGATCCGCGCCGGGCTGTGGCTCTACGACCGCCTGGGCGGCCCGATCACGCTGCCGCGCTCGAAGGCGGTGGGCTTCCCGCACATGGAGTTTTCCGCGGGACTCGATCCGGCCATCCGCAAGGGCTTCGTGTACTCCGATTGCCGCGTGGACGATGCGCGGCTCACGGTCCTGAACGCCGTTTCGGCACGCGCGAAGGGCGCGGAGATCCTCACCCGCACGCGCTTCGAGGAGGCGCGCCGGGTGGACGGGCGCTGGGAAGCGCGGCTTCGCCTGCCCGGCGGGGCGGAGCGCATCGTGCGGGCGGCAGCCCTGGTGAACGCGGCCGGGCCCTGGGTGACCGACGCGCTCGACACGATCCACGGCGAGCGCATCCGCGACAAGGTGCGCCTCGTGAAGGGCAGCCACATCGTGGTGCCGAAGGTGCATTCCCAGGGCCATGCGCTCATCCTGCAGAACACCGACAAGCGCGTGGTCTTCGTGATTCCCTACCAGAATGACTTCAGCCTCATCGGCACGACCGACGTGGCGGTGGGAAGCGTCGAGGAGGCCGAGCGCATCACCGAGGCGGAAACGCAATACCTGCTCGGCGCCGCGAACCGTTTCCTCGCCAAGCCCGTGCGCGCCTCGGACATCGTGTGGAGCTACGCGGGCGTGCGCCCGCTCCACGACGACGGCTCGGACAATCCCTCGGAAGTCACGCGCGACTATGTCCTCAAGATGGATACGGAGCACGGCAAGGTGCCGCTGCTCACCGTCTTCGGCGGCAAGATCACCACGTACCGGTGCCTTGCGGAAGAAGCGCTCGAGCACCTGCGGCCCTTCTTCCCCGGCGCGGGTCGTTCGTGGACCGCCACGCAGGAGCTGCCGGGCGGCGACGTGGGCCACTTCAACGCCTACCGCGACGCGATGCACGCCCGCTATCCCAGCCTCGGGCGCGAGCTGGTCGAGGGCGTGGTGCGCCGCCACGGCTCGCTCACGCCCCAGGTGCTGGGCGACGCGCGCTTCCCGGAAGGGCTCGGCAGGATCTTCGGCGCGGGACTCTCCGAGCGCGAGGTGGCCTGGCTCGTGAAGAACGAGTGGGCGCAGACCGCGGAAGACGTGCTGTGGCGGCGCACCAAGTGCGGGCTGCACATGACGCCCGGCCAGCGCGAAGCCGTGGCGCAGTTCATGGGACCCGTGAAGGCCGGAGGCTCGCCGGCGTGAAGCCGCTCGCGGAATTCCCCGTCGAGGTCCGCGGTCGCGTGCGCGGGGTGCTCACCGACATCGACGACACGCTCACCACCCACGGGCGCCTTTTCGCCAGGTCGTACACCGCGCTCGAGCGCTTGCAGAATGCGGGCCTGCTGGTGATTCCCGTGACGGGCCGGCCCGCCGGATGGTGCGACCACATCGCGCGCATGTGGCCGGTCGATGCCGTCGTGGGCGAGAACGGCGCGTTCTGGTTCCGCCACGACCCCAAGGCCGGGCGCCTCGTGAAGCGCTATGTGATCGGCGAGGAAGAGCGGCTGCGGCGCGGCAGGAAGCTCCTCGACATCGCGGGCACGATCCTGAAGGAAGTGCCGGGCTGCGCCATCTCGAGCGACCAGCAGTACCGCGAAGCGGACCTCGCGATCGATTTCCGCGAGGACGTGGCCGAGCTCGGCCGCCTCGAGGTCGGGCGCATCGTGGAGATCATGGAGAAGGAAGGCCTCACCGCGAAGGTGAGCTCCATCCACGTGAACGGCTGGTTCGGCGACTACGACAAGCTCTCGACCACGAAGCTCATGATGCGCGAGGACTTCGGCATCGACCTGGAGAGCGAGCGCGATGCCTTCGTGTTCGCCGGCGACTCGCCCAACGACCAGCCGATGTTCGCCTTCTTCCCGAACGCCGTGGGCGTCGCGAACGTGCTGCAGATGGCCGACCTCATGCGGGATTTCCCGGCGTGGATCACGCCCTCGGCGGGCGCCGCCGGATTCGCCGAGCTCGCCGACGCGCTGATCCCGACGCGATGACCCGGGCCTAGCCGCGCCCTCCCGTCCAGTCCCCATGCAGCAGGCCGTACGCCTCCACGTCGTAGGCGGCGCCCTTGGAAACCCAGCGCTGGCGCAGCAGCCCCTCGCGAACGAAGCCCAGGCGGCGCAGCAACCGCCCCGACGCGATGTTGAGCGGGTTGGCCTCCGCTTCGAGGCGCCGGAGCGCCATGCCGTCGAAGGCGCGGTCGACGAGCGCCGTGAGCGCCTCGGTCATGTAGCCGCCGCCCCAATGCTTGCGCCCGAGCACGAAGCCCAGCTCGGCGCGGGCGCTGCCTTCGTCATGGCGGAAGATGAGGCAGGTGCCCATCGCCTTGTCGCAATCCTTGTCCGCCACGACGAACTGCAGCGCCGTCCCCGTGGCCTGCAAGTCCGCCATCCGCTTGAACCAGCCCTGGGCCGCGGCGGGCGAATCCCACGTCGCGTAGGGCAGGAAGCGCGTCACTTCCGCGTCGCCGTTCACCTCGAGGAGCGCGGGGAGGTCCGACTCCTCGGCGAGGCGCACCCTCAGGCGGCCGGTCTCGATGGGCGTGGGACGCGCGAGGGGCATGCCCTCCAGTATGCCGCGTGTTCAGCCGACGTTGGGCGTGTCGCGGTTCCAGGCGAACACCACGCGGTCGCGATCGCCGCCGACGGTCACGTCCTTCGAGAAGTCCCAGTCGTCCCAATGCGCGGTCACGGTGTAGCGGCCGCTGGGTAGGCGCGCGATGAAGTACGGGCCGGGG
>DATBEA010000259.1:0-3087 GCA_036276215.1 Usitatibacter sp. | reverse complement strand
CAGGATGATGAGGATGATGGCGATGGTCATGAGCATGTCGGTAACCTTTCAGCGCACGAGGCGCACGAGCAGCAGGATGGAAGACGCGAGGCCCACGGCTCGCGCCACGCGCTTCGCGCCGAATAGCGAAAGGGCAAGGCTGAACACCGCGCCGCGAACGGCGGGGATCCTGGCGGAGGCTGCGATGAGCGGAGCGAGGCGAAACGGGTGGCGCAGCCGGTGAGAGTCGCGGCGCAGGCGCAACCGAGCGAGCGAAGAGCGCGCCACGAGCAAGCGCCGCTCGCGCTCGAGAGCCTCGAGGCGCGCGCTCATCGCGGCGTCCGCAACAGCCGCAGGTCGTGCTCGAACTCGGCGATCGTCGAGGCGAAGGGAGCAGGGCGCCGCGACGCGTCGGCGCGAAGGACGAGCACGATCGCTCCGGCGCACAACGCGTACGTCACGGCCATCGCCGCGATGGCCGCCACCCGGTACGAATCCCAGAAGATCGCGGCGACGAGAAAAGTGGCCAGCACCAGGGCGATGTGCAGCAACGCCGCGGCGCACGCCGCGAGAAGCATCGAACGCTTGCGCCGCTCGATCTCCTCGGCCAGTTCCACTGCGAACAAAGCTGCGCGAGCGCTCCCGATCTCGATCAGCGTAGCTCCCGCGCCGCGCAGGGCGTCGAGGAAGCCGGGCTCGGCGCTACCCTTCAAGCCGATCGACGTGCGAGAAGGTAGCCCACCAGCACGCCGACCGCCGCCCCGATGCCGATCGCACCCCACGGATTCTCGTGGACGTACTCGTCCGTGGTCGAGGCCACGGCCTTGGCGCCGTCGGTGACGCTCACCTGCAGCTCGCCAAGCTGCTTGCGCGCCGCCTCGATCGAGGCCTGGACGCGCCGCTTCATCTCGGTGAGCTTCGCGCCTCCTTCGGTCCCCATCGTCTCGAGGAGCTCCTGCGCGTCGGTAACGACCTCCTCGAAATCATGGGCCAGGGTCTTGGTCTGGTCTTCGATCGTGCTCGTTGTGGCGCTGCGCATGGGCATTCCTCGGGATGATCACTGCGGATGACGCTGAACTCAGTACTTCTTGTCTTCCTTGGCCTCTTGTTCCACCTTGCCGCCGGCCGCCTTCACGTCCTTGCCCGCGCCCTCGACAGTGTTGCAACCGGCAAGGCCGAGGAGGAAAGACGCGCCGACGATCATTGCGATGAATGTTTTCATTGTTTTCTCCGTTGGGGATCCCGTCGCCGGGAAGGAACTTCGAGTCCGCAGAGTAGCGGCGCTGCACCGATGCGTCTGTACGGTAGCGCACCCACCCAAGTTCTCGTCGCTACCCCAGGACTCGTTGGTAGCTCGCAAGGTCTGCCGCGTAGCAGGCGCACGCGGCCTTCACCAGCCCCTTGCGGTCCAGGATCACGATCTCGCCGCGTGCATAGTGGATGAGCTTGCGCCGCTGCAGGTCGGTCGCGGCGCGCGTGATGCCGACGCGGCGCACCCCGAGCGTGTGCGCGAGGAATTCGTGGGTCATGTGGAAGGTGCTCGAGCCTGCGCGATCCGAAGTCATGAGCAGCCAGCGCGCCAGGCGGTGCTCGAGGAGATGGAACCGGGTGCATCCCGAGGTTCGCGCGAGCTGGTCGAACAGCACGAAGAGGTAGGAATGCCCCGCCCGGCGCAGCGCGCTTCCCTCGGTCAGCGACATACGGAACCGGGCCGCGCTCATTCTCAACGCCGAGCCATGGCTCTGCACCACCGCGCGAGCCGGCGACGAGGCGATTCCAAGAAGGAGGGACGCGCCGAACATTCCTTCATTACCGATGAGCGCGACCCCCAGGCTCGAGCCGCCGCCCGCCTCGACCACGCGAGCGATGGAGCTCGTCCTGGGAAAGTACACGTGGCCCACCGGCTCGCCGGGCTGCGCGAGCACCTGGCCTTGCATCAGCTCGACATCCTGGCAGTGCTCCAGCACGTCCTCGCGGTCACGGCGAGGTAGCTGGGCCAGCAGCCGATTGGTCTCGGAAGCGCTTTTCATGGGACCAAGCGTAGGGCAGCGAAAACCGCCCGTCTGCGCGGCAGCGCACAGAACATCCCCGGTCAAGCCCTCGTCCGTGTTCGCTAACAGACAGACTTGGCCCTTTGTCGCCTATATCCTTTTCGACCCAACCGGACAAGGAGGGACCATGAACTGGGACCGCATCGAGGGCAACTGGACGCAATTCAGGGGCAACATCAAGGAGCAGTGGGCGCAGCTCACCGACCATCACCTCGACTCGATCGCGGGAAAGCGTGACCAGCTCGTGGGAAGGATCCAGGAGACCTACGGGATCACCCGGGAAGAAACCGAGAAGCAGATCGCCGCCTGGCAGAGCCGCCAGAAGTAAGCGGGCGCTCGCACGCGCGGCACGTTCGTGCGCTTGCGCACCGAACCCATGGAAGGCGCACAATGGCCTTCCCTGAGCGCAAAGGTGCGCGTGCCCAATCCCAAGCAGAACCTCCTCCTCGCCGCGCTTTCCGCGGCGGAGTTGAAGCGCCTTCGCCCGAATCTCGAGGCGGTGACCATGCCCCTGGGCGACGTGGTCTACGAATCGGGACGGCACCTGGACCATGTCTACTTTCCCACGACGTGCATCGTGTCGTTGCTCTACGTGCTGGAGAACGGCGCATCGGCGGAGATCGCGGTCGTGGGCTACGAGGGCGTGGTAGGCGTCTCGATCTTCATGGGCGGCGAGACCACGCCCAGCCGCGCCGTAGTGCAGAGCGCGGGAAGCGCCTTTCGCCTGCCCGGTGCGATGATGAAGGACGAGTTCACGCGGGGCGGGGCCATGCAGCACCTGATGCTTCGCTACACGCAGGCGCTGATCACCCAGATGGCGCAGACCGCGGTGTGCAACCGCCACCATTCGATCGAGCAGCAGTTGTGTCGCTGGCTGCTGCTCAGCATCGACCGGCTGCCGACGAACGTCCTCACGATGACGCAGGAGCTGATCGCCAACATGCTCGGCGTGCGGCGCGAGGGCGTCACCGAGGCCGCCGGCAAGCTCCAGGACGCCGGGGTCATCAGCTATCGCCGCGGGCACATCAAGGTCCTCGACCGCGAGAGGCTCGAAGCG
>DATBEA010000258.1:0-10927 GCA_036276215.1 Usitatibacter sp. | reverse complement strand
CGAGGAGGGCGTGCTGCACCCCGGGGAGTACAACGCGAAGAACGAGTGGTTCTACGAGCGCTACAAGGACGGCACGCTCGACATCCACGAGTTCCTCGATTTCCAGCTGGCCCCCATCGCCAACCGGCCGCGCGCGCAGCTCGACGCATGGCACGCGGACTTCATGCGGCGCAAGATCCGGCCGATGATCCTGCCGCGCGCCGCCGAGCTGATCGCGAGCCATGCGGGCGCGACAACCGCCATCGTCACCGCGACCAACCGCTTCATCACCAAGCCCATCGCCGACGAGCTCGGCGTCCCCGAGCTCATCGCCACCGACATCGAGGAGCGCGACGGCGTCTTCACCGGCAAGCCCCGCGGCACGCCCACTTTCCGCGAGGGCAAGGTCGAGCGCGTGAACGAGTGGCTGCGCTCCCACGGATGCTCGCTCGGCGACTGCGAGAGCTGGTTCTACAGCGATTCCCTCAACGACCTGCCGCTTCTCGAGCGCGTGACCCATCCCGTCGCGGTCGATCCCGATCGCACGCTGCTCGCGCACGCGGCCCAACGCGGCTGGCCCATCATCAGCCTTCGCCCATGATCAAGCGCTATATCGACAAGCTTTTCGGCCGCCGCGAGCGGGTGACCCACAAGGACGCCCGCCCCGTCATCTACGCGAAGGACAAGCACGGCATCGGGCGCGAGCACATCAGCAAGTGCGCGCGGCGCACGTGCGAGGATCTGCAGCGCGCGGGCTTCGCGGCGTTCGTGGTGGGCGGCGCGGTGCGCGACCTGCTCCTGGGCTTCCGCCCGAAGGACTTCGACGTGGCGAGCAGCGCCACGCCCGAGGAAGTGCGCTCGGTCTTCCGCCGCTCGCGCATCATCGGGCGACGCTTCCAGATCGTGCACGTGCTCTGCGGGCAGGAAACCGTGGAGACCTCGACCTTCCGCGCGCACTTCGCCCGCGAGCCCGACGCCGAGAACACCGACGAGCACGGACGCATGCTCTCCGACAACGTCTTCGGCACGCAGGCCGAGGACGCGCTGCGCCGCGACTTCACGGTGAACGCGCTCTTCTACGACCCGGTGAAGGAAGAGGTCTGGGACTACGTGCACGGGATGAAGGACGTTCGAGCCAAGAAGCTCGTGATGATCGGGGACGCCGGCACGCGCTACCGCGAGGATCCGGTGCGCATGCTGCGCGCCGCGCGCCTCGCGGCCAAGCTGGGCATGGAGATCGATCCCAAGACCCGCGATCCGATCCGCACGATGAAGCACCTGCTCGAGAACGTGCCCCACGCGCGGCTCTTCGAGGAGATCCTGAAGCTGCTCCTCTCGGGCAACGCCGTCGAATGCGTGCGCCTGCTGCGCGAGCTCGAGCTCCACCACGGCCTCCTGCCGCTGCTCGACATCGCGCTCGACGATCCGCGCACGGGCCCCTTCGCCATGGCGGCGCTGCGCGCGACCGATGAGCGCCTGGCCGCGGACAAGCCCGTGTCGCCCGCGTTCCTGCTGGCGGCGCTCCTTTGGGGCCAGGTCCAGAAGGGCCTCGAGAAATTCGAGTCCCGGGGCCAGCCCACGATTCCGGCGCTGCATTCGGCGATGCACGAGGCGCTCGACGCGCAGCGCGAGAAGCTCGCGATCCCGCGCCGCTTCGACGCGACCATGAAGGAGCTCTGGCTGCTGCAGCCGCGCTTCCTGCAGCGCGGAGGCCAGCGGCCCTATCGCCTCCTCGAGCACCCGCGCTTTCGCGCGGCCTACGACTTCTTCGCGCTGCGCGCCGCGTCGGCGGACGCACCCCAGGAGGTGGCGCGCTGGTGGGAGCGCTTCCAGGACGCGAGCCCCGACGAGCGCGAGCAGATGCTGGTGGGCGACGAGGCGGGGCCGAAGAAGAAGCGCCGCCGCCGCCGCGGCAAGCGAAAGCCCGTCGAGGGCGAGGCGCCGCCGCCGGCCCACGAGGACGAAGGGACGTGACGCGGGCGGCCATCGCGCTGGGCTCGAACCTCGACGACCCCGAGGCGCAGGTGCGCCGCGGCTTCGAGGAGATCGGCGCGCTGCCCGCGACGTTGCTCCTCGCCCGCTCGAAGCTCTATCGCACGAAGCCGGTCGGCTACCTCGACCAGCCCGATTTCGTGAACGCCTGCGCGCTGGTGGACACGACTCTCGCCCCGCGCGCCCTGCTGGACGAGCTTCTCGCCATCGAGAAGCGCCACGGCCGCAAGCGCGAGATCCCCAATGGCCCGCGCACGTTGGACCTCGACATCGTCCTCTATGGCGACGAAGCGATCGACGAGCCCGGGCTCACCATCCCGCATCCGCGGGCGCACGAGCGGGAGTTCGTGCTGAAGCCGCTTCGTGACGTGTGGCCCGATGCGGTCATTCCCGGCCCATGAAGCATCGCTACATCGTCGTCGAAGGCCCCATCGGCTGCGGCAAGACCACGCTCGCCAACCGCCTCGCGCAGCGCATGGGCGCCGCGACGCTCCTCGAGGACGCCGGAGCCAACCCGTTCCTGCCGCAGTTCTACCGCGACATGCGCCGGTATGCGCTGCCCACGCAGCTCTTCTTCCTCTTCCAGCGCGTGGGCCAGCTCGAGTCGTTGAAGCAGCTCGACCTCTTCGCCACGCCGACGGTGTCGGACTTCACGCTCGCCAAGGATCCGCTCTTCGCGCGCATCACCCTGGACGACGCCGAGTACCAGCTCTACAGCCGCATCTACGAGCACGTGAAGCCCCGGGCGCCCGCGCCGGACCTCCTCATCTACCTGCAGGCCTCGGTCGAGACGCTGGTCGGGCGCGTGAAGAAGCGCGGCAATCCCGTCGAGCGCGGCATGGACGAGGACTACCTGCGGCGGCTCTCCGAGGCGTACACGCGGCACTTCCACAACTACGGCGAGGGGCCGCTGCTGATCGTCAACAGCGAGCGCCTGGACTTCGTCTCGAACGCCGAGCACCTCGAGCTCCTCGTGCAGCGCATCGAGGGCATGCGCGGGGGCCGCGAATTCTTCAATCGGGCGTAGCATTGCAACCCTCATGAGCGCACAAGGCACCGAAAAGAACGTCCGCGTCTCCATCCCGAAGCTCCAGGAGCGGGCGCGCGGGGGCGAGAAGCTCGTCATGCTCACGTGCTATGACGCGAGCTTCGCGCGCATCTCCGACGACGCGGGCGTGGACATGCTCCTCATCGGCGATTCCCTCGGCATGGTGGTCGAGGGCCACGACTCCACGCTGCCGGTGACCATCGAGGCGACCGAGTACCACGTGCGCTGCGTGGCCCGGGGAAGCGACCGGGCGCTCGTGATCGGCGACATGCCCTTCGGCAGCTTCCAGGAGTCCCCGGCCCAGGCGTTCCACAATGCCGCGCGCCTCGTCGCGGCCGGCGCGCAGATGGTGAAGCTCGAGGGCGGCGCCGTCATGGCCGAGACCACGAAGTTCCTGGTCGATCGCGGCATCCCCGTGTGCGCCCACATCGGCCTCACGCCGCAGTCGGTGAACACGTTGGGCGGGTACCGGGTGCAGGGCAAGCAGGATGGCGCCGCGGAGAGGCTTCTCGAGGATGCCAGGGTGAACGAGCAGGCCGGCGCCGCCTTCGTCCTCATGGAGGCGATGCCCGCCGCGCTCGCCAGGCGCGTGAGCGAATCGCTCACCGTGCCCACCATCGGCATCGGCGCCGGCCCGGACGTGTCCGGCCAGGTGCTCGTGAACTACGACATGCTCGACATCTATCCGGGGCGCAAGGCGCGGTTCGTGAAGAACTTCATGCAGGGCGCGCCGTCGGTGAAGGCGGCGATCGAGGCCTACGTGAAGGCGGTCAAGGCGAAGTCCTTCCCCGGGCCCGAGCACTCGTTCTGATGGACGTGATCCACGGCATTGCCGAGCTTCGCGCGCGGCTGGCGAGCGAGCGCTCGGTCGCGCTCGTTCCCACCATGGGCAGCCTGCACGCCGGGCACATCTCGCTCGTGGACCTCGCGCACCGCCACGGAAAGTGCGTGGTGGCCTCGATCTTCGTGAACCGCTTGCAGTTCGAGCCTGGCGGCGATTTCGACCGCTACCCGCGCACCCTCGAGGGCGACTGCGCCATGCTCGAGGCGGCCGGCTGCCACGTGGCCTTCGCGCCCGACGAGCGCGAGATGTATCCGGGGCCCCAGGAAGTCATCGTCGCGCCGCCGGGGGTTGCCGAGCAGCTCGACGGCGCCTTCCGGCCCGGCCACTTCCAGGGCGTGACGACGGTGGTGGCGAAGCTCTTCAACATCGTGCGGCCGAGCTCGGCCGTGTTCGGCAAGAAGGATTACCAGCAGCTGCACGTGATCCGCGCGATGGTGAGCCAGCTCGGCTTCGGCATCGAGATCGTGGGCGCCGAGACGGTGCGCGAGCCCGACGGGCTGGCGATGTCGTCGCGCAACGCCTACCTATCCGCGGGGGAGCGCGCGAAGGCGCCGATGCTCTACGGCGAGCTTCGCCGCATCAAGGAAGCGATCGAGGGCGGCTCGCACCGCTACGAGCGCCACGACGAGATCGCCGCCGCGGCGCTCACCGTGGCGGGCTGGAAGGTGGACTACGTGGCGCTGCGCAATCGTGCCGCGCTCGCGCTGCCGCAGCCGCACGACCGGGGGCTGGTGGTGCTCGCCGCCGCGCGCCTGGGCAAGACGCGGCTCATCGACAACCTCGAGCTGGAAGCTCCCGCGCCCTAGCGGCCCATTCGCGCGTCGTAGGAGCGCGAGATGCGGCTCATGAGCTCGGGGTCGGTGGGGGACTTGGCGTTGAACTCCACGCGCACGCTGCCGTCGGCCTGCGAGAGCACGCGCGCCGATACCGGGACGCCGCTGCGGCTCCCCTGGATGGTGCCGGTGGAGCGATCCGAGCTCGTGACCTGCACGCCCTGGTCGACGAGCGCCTGGTTGGCGGCGTTCCACGAGCGGTCGAAGGACGCGGGCTGCATGACGGTGGTGGGGGCATAGCCGTACGGGTACGGGCCGTAATAGCAGCCGCCGAGCGTGGCGAGTCCGAGCAGCGAGGCGAGGAAAGCGGGCGCAGTTTTCATGCCGCCATCATGGCCTTTCGCAAGGCGCGCGAAATGGCACCTTGGTGCCATTCGGTTATCCTTTCGCCATGACGACGGCCCGGCTTTTCCTCGCCTCGATCGCGCTCCTCGCGCTCTCGACGACGCTCCTCGGCGAAGGCCGCTATCCTGAAAAGCCCATCCGCCTGGTCGTGCCGTTCCCGCCGGGCGGCGGCACCGACATCCTCTCGCGCGCCATCTCCCATTCGATGTCGGCGGCGACGGGCTGGACCTTCGTGGTGGACAATCGTCCGGGAGCGGGGGGCAACATCGGCCTCGACGCGGCCGCGCACTCGCCGCCCGACGGATACACGATCGCGATGGGGCAGACCGCCAACCTCGCGGTGAACCCGTCCCTCTACGCGAAGATGACCTTCGACCCGGTGAAGGACTTCGCGCCCGTCGCGCTCCTTTCCTCGCAGCCGCTCATCCTCGTGGTCTCGGAGAAGTCGCCGTACCGCTCGCTCGAGGAGCTCGTGGACGCCGCGAAGGCGAAGCCCGGCGCGCTCAACATGGGCTCGGCCGGCAACGGCACCATCGGCCACGTGGGCGGCGAGCTCTTCCAGCGCCGCGCGGGAATCAGGTTCGCGCACATCCCGTACAAGGGCGCCGGTCCCGCCGTGACGGACCTCATGGGCGGAAGCATCGACGTGTACTTCGGAAATTCGCAGTCCGTGGGCGGCCTCGTGAACGCCGGGAAGCTGCGCGCGATCGCGGTCACCTCGCCCAAGCGCACGCCCGCGTTCCCGAACGTGCCGACGATCGCCGAGTCGGGCTATCCCGGCTTCGAGGCCGCCACGTGGAGCGGGCTGGTGGCGCCCGCGGGGACACCGAAGGCGATCGTGGACCAGCTCAACGCCGCCGCCATCAAGGCCCTGCACGCGCCCGAGATGGCGAAGAAGCTCGAGGAGGATGGCAGCACGCCGCTGGGCGGCTCGCCCGAGGACTTCGCGCGATTCATCCGCGCCGAGGAGCAGAAGTGGGGTGCCGCCGTGCGAGGCGCGGGCATCAAGCTGGACTGACCATGTGGAACCTTTCTTCCACGCCGCCCCAGGTGATCGAGGCGCGCGTGCTCACGCGGCTTCCCGATTCGTTTCGCCGCAAGCGCCGCAGCGATTGGGCCGACGCCAACAAGCCGGGCCACGAGGTGGACAGCTTCCTCGAGGGCCCGACGTTCGACCGCGAAGGCAACCTCTTCGTGGTGGACATTCCCTTCGGGCGCATCTTCCGGATTTCGCCGGGGCTCGAGTGGACGCGGGTCGCCGAATACGACGGCTGGCCCAACGGGCTGGCGCTGCATCGCGACGGGACCTTGTGGATCGCCGACTACCGCCGCGGCTTGCTTCGCCTGCGAGTCTCGTCCGCTTCGGGAACGAGCCAGGGTCTCGCCGAGCCGCAGCCCATCCTCGCCCACCGCAACAGCGAGTCCTTCCGCGGACTGAACGACCTCACGTTCGATCGCGAGGGAAACTGCTATTTCACCGACCAGGGACAGACCGGCCTGCACGATCCCACGGGGCGGGTCTATCGATTGCGCGCGGATGGCCCGCTCGATCTCGTGGTGGGCGGCATCCCGAGCCCCAACGGCGTGGCGCTCGACCGGGATGGCAAGTTCCTCTTCATCGCGGTCACGCGTGCGAACCAGGTATGGCGCGGTCCGCTGCTCGCCGACGGCGCGGTGTCGAAGGTGGGCGCGTTTCGCACATTCTTCGGCACGAGCGGCCCGGACGGCATGGCCGTCGACGCCGACAATCGCCTCGTCGTCGCCCATGCGAGCCTCGGGGGCGCCTTCGTCTGCAACGCGGCAGGCGAGGTCACGCACTTCGTGAAGAGCCCCGAGGGCTCCATCGTGACGAACGTGGCCTACCGCCCGGGCACGTCCAGGCTGGTGATGACGGAGTCGGAAACCGGCTCGATCCTGGAGGCGGATCTACCCGCAGCGGGCGCGGCGCTTTTCTCGCACTCCTGACTACTGGGGCTGGATCCCCGCGTCCTTCACGACCTTCACCCAGCGCGCGTTCTCGGCGCGGATGAAGCGGGCGCTCTCGGCGGGCGTCATCACGAGGATCTCGGAGCCCTCCTCGATGAGCCGCTGGCGGATGGCCGGGTCGTTCAGCGTCGCGTTCACCGCGGCGTTGACCTTCTGCACGATCTCCGGCGAGAGGCCCTTGGGCCCGATCACCGCGCTCCACGTGCCCACCTCGAAGTCGGCGAGGCCGAGCTGCGCCATCGTGGGCACGTCGGGGACGGCGGGGTTGCGCTCCTTCGACGCGAGCCCGATCGCGCGCACCTTGCCCGCGCGGATCTGCGGCAAGACGGCGGGAAGCGTCGCGAAGTTCACCTGCGCCTCGCCCGACATGATGGCGAGGACGGAAGGCGCCCCGCCCTTGTACGGCACGTGGGTGAGGTTCGCGTGCGTCGCCTTCGTGAGGAGCTCGCCGGCGAGGTGGCCCGGGGAGCCGATGCCCGACGACGAGTAGAACATCGGGTTCGCATCCGACTGCGACTTGAGCTCGGCCACGTTCCTGAACGTGGATTGCGGCGAGGCGATCATGATCATGGGGTACGAGCAGACCATCGCGATGGGGGCGAAATCGTCGATCGCGTTGAAGCGCTGCTTGTACAGGCCCGGGTTGATCGCATGCACCGCCACCGTGGACATCATGAGCGTGTAGCCGTCGGCAGGCGCCTGCAGCATCATCTCGGCGGCGAGGTCGCCGGCCGAGCCGGGCTTGTTCTCGATGATGATGGGCTGCCCCAGCTTCTCGCCCAGCTTCGGGGCGATGAGGCGCGCGACGACATCGGTGGATCCGCCGGCCGCGTAGCCGATATACAGCTTGATGGGCTTTTCGGGCCACGCGCCCAGCGCGGCAGTGCACAGCGTCGCGAATGCGATGGCGAAGGCGCGCATCATTTCCCCTTGAACACGGGCTTGCGCTTCTCCATGAACGCGCGCCGGCCCTCGATGTAGTCCTCGCTTTCGAAGCAGTCGAGGATGAGGCGCCGCGAGAGCTCCAGGTCGGCCGCGTCGTTCCTCAGCACCTCGCGCACGATGTGCTTGCCCGCCTTGATGGTGAGCGGCGCGCCGGTGGAGATCGCGGTCGTGTACTCGGCGAGCAGCGCTTCCATCGCGTCGGGCTCGGCCACGCGGTTCACGAGGCCCATGCGAAGCGCCTCCGCGGCGTCCAGGCGGCGCGCGGTGAAAAAGATGTCCTTCGCGTGCCCGGGTCCCACGAGGTCGGTCAGGTTCTTCATGGCCGAGAAGCGGTACCCCAGCCCCAGGCGCGTGGCGGGAATGGAGAACACGGAATTGGACGAGGCGATGCGGATGTCGCAGGAGATGGCCACGTTCAGCCCGCCTCCGATGCAGTAGCCGCGGATCATCGCGATGGTGGGCTTCTCGAACTCGAGGATGCCCTGCAGCGCGGCCTCGGCGAGCGACTCGTACCGGCCCACGGCTTCCTTCGCCGCGCGCATGTCCTCGAACTGCGAGATGTCGGCGCCGGAGACGAAGGCCTTGCCGCCCTCGCCCGAGAGGACCACGACGCGGATCGCATCGTCGGCGCGCGCGCGCGCGAGCAGCGGCACCAGGGCTTCCCACATGTCCACGGAGAGCGCGTTGTGCTTCTGCGGGTTGTTGAAGCGGATGTGCAGCACGGGCCCGTCGGCCCACGTCTTCACGCGCTCGGTAGGGCTCGCGTAGCTCATGTCGTTCATCAGTAGACTCCGGCGGCCTTCATGCGCGCGAGGTCGGCGGCCGCGTAGCCGATCTCGGTCAGGATCTCGTCGGAGTGCTCGCCGCGCCGCGGCGCCGCGCGCGCGATGGTCGACGGCGTGCGCGCGAGCGTCACCGGCTGGCCCATCAGCCGCTGCTCGCCGTAGTGCTTCGAGACCACGTTCTTCAGCATGCCGAGGTGCTGCACCTGCGGTTCCTCGAAGACCTGCTTCAGGTCGTTGATGCGCCCGCAAGCCACGCCCTCGGCGTTCAGCTTCTCGATCCAGTAGTCGCTCGTGTGGGCCGCGAGGCGGCGCTCGATCTCGGCGTTCAGCCAATCGCGGTGCACCGAGCGCGCGGACTTCGTCTTCGAGCGCTCGTCCTCGATCCACTCGGGCGCGCCCAGCGCGTCGCAGAAGCGCTCCCAGATCTTGCCGCCGAAGACCGCGATGTTGATGTGGCCGTCCTTCGTCCTGTAGACGCCGGTGGGAATGCTGGTCGGGTGGTAGTTGCCCGCCTGGCCGGGAATCTCGTGGTCGAGCGTCCAGCGCGAGGTCTGGAAATCCATCATGTAGATCTGCGCCTCGAGAAGCGACGTGTGCAGCCATTGCCCCTTGCCGGACGCCTCGCGCTCGAGGAGCGCCACGGTCACGCCATAGGCGGCGAAGATGCCCGCGCAAAGGTCGGCGATCGGCAGCCCCACGCGCAGCGGTCCCTGGCCCGGGAGCCCGGTCACGGACATGAGCCCGCCCATGCCCTGCGCGATCTGGTCGAAGCCGGGCCGTTTCGCGTAAGGCCCCGTCTGCCCGAACCCCGAGATGCTCGCGTACACGAGCCGCGGGTTCACCTTCGAGAGCGCCTCGTAGTCGATGCCCAGGCGCGACTTCACGTCGGGGCGGAAATTCTCGAGCAGCACGTCGGCGGTGGCCACGAGCTTCTTCAGCACCTCGATCCCCTCGGGCTCCTTCAGGTTCAGCGTGATCGAGCGCTTGTTGCGGTGCGTGTACTGGTAGTCGCTGCCTTCCTGGCCGCCCAGCGTGTCGTCGCCGCGCATGTGCTCGGGCATCTGCACCTGGATCACGTCGGCGCCCCAGTCGGCGAGCTGGCGCGCGGCGGTGGGACCCGCGCGCACCTGGGTCATGTCGACGATACGGAAGCGGGCGAGGGCCTGCGAGGCGGGGATGTGCGGCATCTCGAAAGACTACTATGGCCGTGCGGGACGCGGTGAGCGCGCAAGGTAAAAGGCCTTTCCCGCTTACCGGCGCGCGGCTTTCTTCACCAGCGCGAGCGATGCCGGGTTGCCCGCGTAGGCTTGCTCGAGCGCCTTCGCCTTTTCCGGGGGCAGGCGATAGCCCGCGGCGATGATCTCCTGCAGGCCGTCGTGACCGGAGACGAGGCCTTGCTCGAAGGCGGTGAGGCCCGTCTTGCCGACCGCATCGACCTTTGCGCCCGCGGCGATGAGCGTGCGCATCACCTCGCGGTCGCATCCGTGGCTCGCGGCCGCCATGAGCGGGGTGTTGCCGCCGGCGTCGCCCGTGTTCGCGTCGGCTCCGCGCTCGAGCAGCAGCTTCACCATCGCCTTGGTCTGGGCCTTCGTCGGCCGCGCCGCGGGCGAGCAGGAGAGCGGCGCCCACTGGAGGGCGACATAGAGCGGCGCGCCGTTGCCTGCGAGGTTCGCGTTTGGGGCAAGGCCCGCGTCCAGGAGCGAGCGCACTTTCCCGGCATCGAGCATCACGACGGCCTCGAATGCCGCGGCCGGATCGACCTTCGGCGCGGCGGCGTTGCGGGCCGCGTCGCGCGCCGCGAGGCGCACCGCGTCATCGGAGGCGCTGTCGAGCCTGGCGAGCGCCGCTTGCGCGCGGGGATCGCCGATTTCCGACAGCGTGATCGCCGCGCGGCGTCGAAGCGACGGGTCGGGATCATCGAGAATCGCGGCGACTGCGTCGGCGTTGGGGGCCGCGAGCCTGCCCGCATGGCCGATCGTCGTGAGCGCCTCGTTGCGCAGCGCCGAATCCGGATCCTCGAGCGCAGCCACCGTGACCGGCATCCACAGCGCGACATCCTCGGGCTTCGGCTCGAAGTAACGCAGCGTCGAGAGAAGGATGACCTTCGCGCCGGCCTTGCCGGACCGGTGCAATTCCGCGGCGATCGGCGCAATGATGTCGCGCTCGCCGG
>DATBEA010000257.1:0-11141 GCA_036276215.1 Usitatibacter sp. | reverse complement strand
CACGTCGAACCCTTGCAGCCGAAGCCGCCGCCCACGTAGGGATCGATCACGTGGATGTTGTCGGCCGGGATGCCCATGGTCTTCGCGACGGTTTCCTTCACGCCGGACACATATTGGGTCGCGTCCCAGAGCGTGAGCTTGTCGCCCTCCCAGCGCGCGATGGTGCCGTGGGGCTCCATCGGGTTGTGGTGCTCCATCGGCGTCGTATAGACCTGGTCGACCTTCACCTCGGCCGAAGGCAGCGCGCCGCTCGCGTCGCCCCAGCTCTTGTCGGTCTCGGAGTTGCCCGCCTTCTTCGGTTTCTTGGGCGAGCGCTTCGCCTGCGCGAAATCGAGTTTCGCGGGTTCCTTCGCGTATTCGACCCGGATGTGGGCGGCGGCATCCGCCGCCTGCTCGAGGGACTCGGCCACGACAAGCGCGATAGGCTCGCCGTTGTAGCGAATGGCCGCGTCCTGGAGGAGCGACATCTCGCGGCCCGCCGGCGGGTTCACGGCGGCACGGCCCTTGTCGGGAAGCTTCTGCGCGTTCTGGTGCGTGAGCACGAGGATCACGCCGGGCATGCGGTTCGCGGCCTGCGCGTCGATGCGCGCGATCTTTCCGTGGGCGATCGTGCTTCTCGCCATCACGGCATGGCAAACGCCATCGACCGGGAACTCGGCCGCATAGCGCGCCTGGCCCGAGACCTTGAGCGGCCCGTCGCTTCGCGAAAGGGGTGCCCCGACCGCGGAGTCGTCGCGCGCGTTCATGCGGACCTCGTCGCGTTGGCGATCGCCCTCGCGACGCTCTTCTGCGCGAGCGCCACCTTGAAGGCGTTGTGGCTATGCGCCCGCGCGCCGTGCACGCAGGCCGATGCGGCGGCCTGGATCGCCGCCTCGTCGAGGCGCCGGCCCACCAACGCGCGCTCGGATTCCGCCGCGCGCCACGGCTTGTGCGCCACTCCGCCCAGGACGATGCGCGCGTCGCGCACCGTGCCGTCGGCCACGTCGAGCGCCGCCGCCACCGAAACCAGCGCGAACGCATAGCTCGCCCGGTCGCGAACCTTGAGGTAGTGCGAGCCCGTCCACGGCGCGCGCGGCAGCTCCACGGCGAGGATGAGCTCGCCGGGCTCCAGGTCGGTATCGCGCTGCGGCGTGTCGCCCGGCAGCCGATGGAACTTCGTGAATGGAATGCGACGCTCGCCCTTGCTTCCGCGCACGACCACGGTCGCGTCGAGCGCCGCCAGCGCCACGCACATGTCCGACGGATGGGTGGCGATGCACTTGTCGCTCGCGCCCAGGATCGCGTGGTTGCGGTTATACCCCTCGAGCGCCGCGCACCCGCTGCCCGGGTTGCGCTTGTTGCAGGCCGCGAACGCCGTGTCGTAGAAATAATTGCAGCGCGTGCGCTGCAGCAGGTTGCCGCCGGTGCTCGCCATGTTGCGCAGTTGCGGCGACGCCCCGGCCACGATGGCCTGGGTGAGCAGCGGATAGCGGCTGCGCACGCGCGCATCGTTGGCGCAATCGCTGTTGCGCACCATCGCGCCGATGCGAAGGCCGCCGTCGGCGGTGTCCTCGATCTGGGCGAGCGGCAGCCGCGTGATGTCCACGAGGCGCACGGGAAGCTCGATGCCGCCCTTCATGAGGTCGAGCAGGTTCGTTCCCCCGGCGAGGAAACGGCTGTCCGCGCCGTGGGCGGCGATGGCCTCGTCGATTCCCTGGGCACGCTCGTAGGCGAACGGCTGCATGTCAGGCCTTTCCCTCGGCCACGTCGCGGACCGCGGCCACGATGTTCACGTACGCGCCGCAGCGGCAGATGTTGCCGCTCATGCGCTCGCGGATCTCGTCGTCGGTGAGGCTCACCGGCGCCCGCAGGTCGGCGGTAACCGCGCTGGGTGCGCCGGCGCGCACTTCCTCGACCAGCGCCACGCACGACATGACCTGCCCGGGCGTGCAATAGCCGCACTGCAACGCATCTCGCTCGACGAAGGCGCGCTGCGCCGGGTGTGGCTCGCCGGACTTGCCGAGCCCCTCGATGGTGCGCACGTCGTCGCCGTCGAGCGTGGCGGCGAGCGTGAGGCAGGAATTCACGCGCCTTCCATTCACCAGCACGGTGCACGCGCCGCATTGGCCGCGGTCGCAGCCCTTCTTCGTGCCCATGAGACCCAGCTTCTCGCGCAGCGCGTCGAGGAGCGTCACGCGCGAATCGAGCTCGAGCTCGCGCGGCTCGCCGTTCAGCTTGAAGACAACCTTGGTCGTGTACGCCTGCATGGCGGGCGGTTGCTGCGAGAAATATTCGGCATGGCTCACGGCGGCAAGGCTCGTGGTGATCGCGCCCGTGCCGATGAGGAATCGGCGGCGCGCATTGCTGGGGGGATCAGGAGGGGTTTCGTCCACGCATCCGGAAGGACCGCGGCACCGCGGCTTTGTTTCTCGCTGCCGCGAAAGTGCGCAAGAACCCGGAGCTAGGGCGCCTGCTCCAGGAGGGCCATGAGGTCCGAGGGGACCACGGGCTTCACCAGGTGGCCGTCGAACCCCGCCTCGCGGGAGCGCTCGTGGTCCCCGGCCGCGCCATATCCGGTCATCGCGTAGATCGCCATGCGGTTTCCGCCGGGCGCGCCGCGAAGGTGCCGCGCGACGTCGTAGCCGTTCATCCGCGGGAGGCCGATGTCGAGGAAAACCACCTCCGGCTTTGCCTCCGCGGCCGCCTCGATGGCGGCCGGGCCGTCGTTCTCCACGTGGACGTGGTGGCCCGCCATGCGCAGCAGCATCGCGAGGCTGTTGGCGGCGTCGGCGTTGTCGTCGACGACGAGCACCGAACGCGGGCGTGACGACGGCGTGCCCTTCCCGACCGCGGCCTGCGCCAGGTACTCGGCCCTGAGCAGCGGCAAGCGCGCCTCGAATTCGGAGCCGCGCCCGGCGCCTTCGCTGCGCGCCACGACCGAGCCGCCGTGGAGCGTCACGATGCGCCTCGTAAGGGTGAGGCCGATCCCCAGGCCGCCCTCCGCGCGATCTATCGTGCGCTCGCCCTGGGCGAAGAGGTCGAACACGTGGTCGAGGATTGCCGGCGCGATGCCCATGCCGTTGTCGCGCACGCGGACCACCGCATCCATCCCGTCGCGATGGATCGTGAGCCACGCCTCGCCGCCCTCCTGCGTGTACTTCGCCGCGTTGTTGAGCAGGTTCATGATCACCTGCGCGAGGCGCGTGATGTCGCCGTTCACCAGGACCGGCTCGTTGCCCACGTCCATGTGCAGCGTCTGGCGCCGCGCGTCGAACATGGGGCGCGAAGCCTCCATGGCGCTCGAGACCGCGTCGCGCAAGTCCATGGGCGCGGTCTTCAGGCGCAGCTTCCCGCGCGTGATGCGCGAGACGTCGAGCAGGTCGTCCACCAGCCGCGTGAGGTGCATGGTCTGGCGCTCGATCACGTCCCGGCACCAGTTCACCTGGGGCGAGTTCTCGCCCGCCAGCGCCATGATGCCCACGGCGTTGCGGATGGGCGCCAGCGGGTTGCGAAGCTCGTGGGCAAGCATCGCCATGAACTCGGTAAGGTGCCGGCCCTGCTCCTCGAGGGCCTCCATGCGCTTCTTGTTGGACTGGTCGCGGGTCACCTTGGCGAACCCGCGCAGCTTGCCGTGGGAATCGTAGAGCGCCGTCACCACGACGTCGGCCCAGAAGCGCGTGCCGTCCTTCCTGACGCGCCAGCCCTGGTCCTCGGCGCGGCGATTCAGGAGCGCAGTGCGAAGCTCCAGGGCGGGGCGGCCCGCTTCCACGTCCTCCCGGGGATAGAAGCGCTCGAAGTTCTGGCCGATGATCTCGGAGGCCGTGTAGCCCATGATCGCCTGGGCGCCGGCATTCCAGCTGCTCACGACGCCCTGCGGGTCGAGCATCATGATCGCGTAGTCCTGCACGCCTTCCAGCAGCAGCCGGAAGCGCTCCTCGCTGTCGCGCAGGACCTGCTCCTGGCGGCGGCGCTCGGTCAAGTCGCGGGTGATCTTGGAAAATCCGATGTGCACGCCCTCGCGGTCGCGCAGCGTCGTGATCACGACGTTGGCCCAGAAGCGCGTGCCGTCCTTCTTCAGGCGCCAGCCTTCGTCCTCGAACCGGCCCGCCTTGAGCGCTTGCTCGAGCTCGTACGCGGGCCAGTTGCGCGCGAGCGCCTCGGGCGGATAGAAGATCGAGAAGTGCCGGCCGATGATCTCGGGCGCGGTATAGCCCTTCATCCGCTCGGCCCCCGCATTCCAGCTCGCGACGTCGCCTTTGGGATCCAGCATGAAGATCGCGTACTCGTGCACGCCCTCCAGGAGCATGCGGAAGCGCTCCTCGCTCTGGCGAAGGCGCTCCTCGTTGTTGCGCCGCTCGGTCAAGTCGCGCGTGACCTTGGAGAAGCCCAGCAGGCGGCCCTGCTCGTCGTGGATCGCCGTGATCACGACGTTCGCCCAGAAGCGCGAGCGGTCCTTCCTGAGGCGCCAGCCTTCGTCCTCGAAACGGCCCATGCGCCTGGCCGTCTCGAGCTCGTGCTGCGGCCAGCCGCGCTCGATCGCGCTCTTGGGGTAGAACACCGAGAAATGCTTGCCGATGATCTCGTCGGGCGAATAGCCCTTCAGGATCTCGGCGCCGCGGTTCCAGGACTGCACCCGCCCTTCCGGGTCGAGCAGGAACACCGCGTAGTCGGTGATCGACTGGACGAGGCGCCGGAATGGCTCGGACTGCCACTCCGAAGGGGTCATCTTGTCTTTATGCGGGTGGCTCACGGCAAGAAACGGGAAGGCCTCGCGCGGCGTGCTTCCAGTGTCATTCTGCCACACGACATCCATCTTCCCGGGTGCTCAAGGCGAGGCACGCGGCCTCGCCCCTGCGCACCTTCGCTCAGCGGCTCACGTTCGAGACGGTCCAGCCCGTGCCGCTTC
This sequence comes from Usitatibacter sp., assembly GCA_036276215.1. Taxonomy (GTDB): domain Bacteria; phylum Pseudomonadota; class Gammaproteobacteria; order Burkholderiales; family Usitatibacteraceae; genus Usitatibacter. The sequence goes on along the minus strand of DATBEA010000257.1, from coordinate 6,256 downwards.
CGGTGAGCTGCGCCGACCCGTTGAGGGTCAGCCCGTCCATCAACCAGACGGCCGTGCTGCCGTCGGTGTTCTGCCACACGATGTCCATCTCGCCGTCGCCGTTGAGGTCGACCATGCGCCGGACGCTCCAACCCGTGCCCGGGCCCAGGATCGTTGCCGTCCCGCTGGAGCCGAGCCCGTTCATCAGGTAGGCCACCACCCGGCCATCGGTGTGCTGCAAGAGAAGGTCGGCCTTGCCGTCGCCGTTCAGGTCCCCCGCGGCCACCACGCTGAAGCCCGTGCCCGCACCGAGGAGCTGCACGCCCGAGGTCATCGTCGCTCCATCCATGAGCCAGACCGCGACGCTGCCGTCGGTGTTCGCCCAGACGATGTCGGACTTGCCGTTGCCATCGAGATCGGCGGTGAAGGCGACCGACCAACCGCTGCCGGCGTTGAGGATCTGCTGCGAGGCCTTCACGGTGAGCCCGTCCATGAGCCAGATCGCGACGCGGCCGTCGGCATGCGTCCAGAGAAGATCGGCCTTGCCGTCGCCGTCGAAGTCCGCGACCTTCGTGACCGCCCAGCCCGTTGCGGGGCCCATGATGCTCGCCCCGCTCGCCACGCGGGTGCCATCCATGAGCCAGATCGCGGCGCTGCCGTCGTCGTTCTGGAACAGCATGTCGGCCTTGCCGTCGCCGTTGAAGTCGGCGACCTTGTTCACGCTCCATCCGGAGGCGGCGTTGAGCAATTGCGTCGTCGTCTTCGGGACGAGGCCGTTCATCAGGTAGACCGCCATGCGGCCATCGTCGTGGCGCCACACGAGGTCGGCATGGCCATCCCCATCGAAGTCGGCCACGTGCGAGACATTCCATCCCGTTCCGGCGCCGATGATCTCCGCCCCGTTCCTCAAGTCGGTGCCATCCATGAGCCAGATGGCCGCGCGCCCGTCGGTGTTGCTCCAGAGAAGGTCGGACTCGAGGTTGCCGTCGAAGTCGAACGGCGTGCCGGACGAACCGAAGGCGATGCGGGCGAGGAACGAATCCGAGGTGCCCGAAAGCGAGCCATGGAACGCGTTCGCGACCGGGAAATTCGCCGATGTCGTGTCGCCGGCGATGATCACGCCGTTGCCATCGGGCACGAGCGCATAAAGATGGTCGTTGCCGCTTCCGCCGATGGTGGTCGAGAACGAGACTCCCGCATCGGACAGTCGCGTCACGAAGCCGTGCGACTTGCCCTGGACCATCTGGCCGCGGTCCTCGATGGGCAGCGCGTCGATCTGCGGAAAGTTGCCGGACGTGGTCGAGCCGCCGACGATCACGTCGCCATTGCCCATGAGGCCGATGGCGAGCGGCGTCTCGTCGCCCGAGCCTCCGAGCAGCGTCGAGAACCCGTGCGGTCCATAGCGAACGACGAATGCATCCTGGTTCCCGCCCGCGAAGGGCCTCGACGTCGGACCCTGCGAAAAGGAGGTCTGCGCCGTATAGCCTGCCAGGACCGCATAGCCATCCGAGTCGACGGCCACCGTGGTCGATACGTCACCCGGAATCCCCTGGATCTGCGCGTCGAGGATCGAATGGCCGTCATGGGACATCTTCAGGTAATAGCCGCCCGCGTCGGTCTGGCCGACGATGTGCATGTTGCCCGCGGGATCCGCAGCGATGGCCCACGCCGCTGACGCCGCGTCGCCGCTGCCGCCCAGCACCGTCGAATAGACGGGACCCACCGGCTCGTCGATCCGGACGACGAACGTATCGAAAACGGGGCTGCCCGGGCCGCGGTGATGCAGCGCATCGGGCGTGGTCGGGAAATCGCCGAACTCGGTCCAGCCGGTGACATACACCGAGCCGTGGCCATCGACCGCGATGCCGTTGGCCACGTCGTCCCCGGAACCGCCCAGGATCCACGAGGTATCGAGCGCGCCGCTCGAGTTGAATCGCAGGGCGATGCCGTCGTAGCCGCCGTGGGGCGCCACGCAATCGCCGGCCGAGGGCCGCAGGCAATAGGGGAAGTCGGGCGAAGTGGTCAAGCCCGCGACGTATACGAACTCCGCGCTCCCGGAGGAGCCCACGGCGAGCGCATTGGGAAGCTGCATCCCGGAGCCGCTCACCACTGTGGTGGATAGCACCTCGCGCGCGACAGGATCGAACTTGGTGAGGATGAGGCTGCCATCGGAGTCATCCGCGCTCGCCATGTAGATGTCGCCGGAAGCGCCGACGCCGATGTACTCGCTGTAGTCGTAATCGGTGCCGCCCAGGAATGTCGAGTAGTCGAGCACCGGGTCGATCACGAGGCGGCGCGAGCGGTCGTACTCGCCCACGTCGAACTCGACCAGCCGGTTGTCGGGGTCGACCTTGAAATGGGCCGGCACGGGATCGCGCATGCCGCCGCGTTCCTGCCACGCCACCGGGGCGAGCTGGCGAAGCGTCTGGCCGTTGGAGGTGATGGCGAGGCTGCCGTCGGCCTCCACGGCCACCCGGTCCGCGCCGTCGATGCGGTAACGGATCTTCGAGGGATCCGAGCCCGGGGCGACCTCGAGGTCGTACTCGACCCGCGACGGGTTGCCGTGCAGGACCAAATCGACGCCGGGATAGAGGGCGCTCACGCGCACCTTCGAGGCGTGCTCGATGCCCTCGGCGCCGCCATAGGACTTGGCGCCCAGGTAATAGCGGCTCACCGTCTTGCTGGGCGCGGCGGCATCGGCATGGGCACCGGATGTGGCGCCCTCGAAGCGCATCAGGAAGTCGTGCGGGCCGCCCTGCCCGCGCAAACGGACGTCGATTTCCGCATCACGCAGGGTGACCAGCGTGCCCTTGGCCCGCGCCCGGAACAGCACGTCCGGGGCGAACTGCCCTACATTGGGCTCGAAGGAAACGGCGTAGGGGCCGGGGCCCGTGAGGCGTCCTGCGGTGGAATGCGGGTGCGCGGATGCGAGGACAACCGAATCCGTGGTCGCGAGCGCCACGCTCACGAGCACCGGAAGGCTGCGCAGGGCGAGGCGCGCGGCCTCCCGTCGGCGAATCGTCATGGTTGTCTTTCTTCTCCCTCTATCCGGAAAGCGTGTGCGAGGGCGGTCTTGAAGTCAACCCTTTTTCACCCGTCGCGCCGCAAAACCGCCTCCCATAAGGCAAGGCGGTCGCGCAGCAGCCCTGCCTGCATGACCCAACGGCGAATTCCCTCGCCCTCGCTCTCGCGCCTCCCCGGATCGCAGGCGAGCGAGCGCACCGCCTCGACCCAGGAGCCGAGATCGTTGGCGACCAAGGTTGCCGGGGAATCGACGTAGGGCGCTACCGCGGAAGCCACGACGGGAATGCCGAGGATTCCGTATTCCAGCAGGCGCAGGTTGCTCTTGGCGCGGTTGAACGCGTGATCCTCGAGGGGCGCGACGGCCACGTCGAGTCCCAGGGAGGCGAGCCGCGCGGGATATTCACGCACCGGGGCCATGGGATGAACCTCCTTCGCGATCCCGGCGAGCGACGGCGGGCACATCCCCAGGAAAACCCAGTCGATCTCCTTGCACGTCGCGCGCACCACCGGCTCGATGATCGCGAGGTCCCCCGCATGCTGCCGCGCCCCCGCCCACCCCACGCGCGGCCGCTCCCCGGCTCGCTTCGCGTTGCGAAGCCCGAGCCAGGCCTCGTCCAGGGCGTTGGGCACGACGCGCACGTCCCGGCAGTTGTGGCCATATGCTTCCGCGAGCTGCCTCGTGCTCACGACGAGCCGGTCGGACATCGCGACGCAACGCGCGATGCGCATCGCGATGTCCGGGTAGATGGTCGCGAAATACGGATTGGCCTCGGGAATCGCGGTGAGCAGGTCGTCCAGGCCCGTCACGCGCAGCGCGGGCGAGTGCTCGGCGTATTGCTCCAGGGCGAGGAGCTGGTAGTCGTGGAGGAAGTTGTGTGCGAGCACGACGTCCGGGTCCATCCGGGCGAGCTCGAGCGGGTTCGGGGCATCGCCGCTATCGTGCTCGGCCATCGTCTCGACCTCGGCGCGGCCTTCCCGCTCGAGCGCGCGCACGGGCTGCCTCACCCGCATCTCGCCGCTCCCCCACCGATCGTACGGGAACGCGCAAACGCGAACGACGCCCGGCCGCCGCGCGCCGAAGCGTGGCTGGACCGCGAAGCGATTGCCCGTGACGCGCAATGACCGGTGCACGAACGGATCCTCCAGCCTGGCGCCCCAGCGTTCGCGCATCCACGCCACCTGCGTGCGGTCCTTCGGGGCACTCTGGAGCGAGGCCGCTTTTCCGTGCAACTCGGCGGCCACCGTGGGGTTCGCGAGGAGCCGGTACCCCTGGTCTCGCAAAGCGAGGCTCAGGTGCGCCAGGTCGAACGGTCCCGCTGAATCGAGGTCGCGTGGCGCGCATGCGTTCCTCGCGCTGTCTCGATGGAAGATCGAAAGCCGCGCGCCCAGGGCGCCGACCTCCCTCGCCCCGCCGTAGAGCTCGCCCAGCGCGTCGGCCTCCATTGCCGGCGCAATGCCCGCCACCGCATGCGGCCCGCCGCCGATGACGTCCCATCCCGGCACCACCCGGTCGGCGGCACGCACCGCAACGCACGCGCCCGCCGCATCCCCGAGCGTGGCTTCGAGCTGCGAGAGCCAGCCCTCGCGGAAGCGAAGGCAGCGCGCGTCGACGATGGCAACGCGTTCGCCGGTCGCCTCCTCGAGCGCCGCGCCCAGCGCCGAGCGGTTCGGCTGCGCGTTCACGCACGTGATGCGCAGGCCGGGCCGAAGCTTCGCGATCTCCGCGCAGGCGGCATCGTCCAGGTCGAGCATCACCTGCTCCACCGCCTTGCCCGCCGAGCGCATCAGCGAATCGATGCACGCCAGGGCGAGCTGTGGCGAGTTGCCCGCGCGCACGAGCACCGAGACGCTGCCGCCGGGCGCGCGCGCCGGCGCGGGCCTCGCGCCATCCATCTTTCCATTCTTCGTGTCGAGGCGATGGCAGAGCAGCTCCGGCCAGGCGACGACCGAGCGCAGCCGCCCGCCGGCCGCGAGCCTCGAAGCGAGCTCCGCCACCCCGGGCCAGCCGGGCTCGCGCAACCCGCCCGCCGCGAGGAACGCGTCGCGGCGCACGGCGCAAAGGCCGGCCACGCAGGCGGCGTTCCGCGCGAGCTCGGTGCCGAACGCGGGCTTCATGCACGGGTCGTAGCGCTCGCCGCGAAGGCTGATGCTGTCGTGGTCGGTATAGATGAGCGAGGCCAACGCGTTCGACGCGCAGGCGCCTGCGAGGCGCTCGAGCGCATGCGGCGCGAGCACGTCACCTTCCTCGTGGAGCGCTATCCACTCGGCCGGTGTGTCCCGCACGGCGGCGTTCACGCGGCGCGCTTCCGCCTCGCCTGCACCGTCCGATCGCAGGATGACCACGGGAAGCGCCTTTGCGCCGGTCGCAGTCGCGGGCGGCTCGCGCCGAAGCCATCGGTCGTAGTCGTCGGTCCCGAGGGGCGTGCAGGCACGATCGCGCGGGACACCCATCGATCGCCGGGCGAGCTCCCCGGCCGGCGCGATCTGCGGCGTCGGGGGCGCGGCACGGCGCGCGAGCCTGCGATACATCGCGAGATACTCGCGGGCGTTTTCCTCCAGCGACTTGAGGGGCCAGTCGCGAAGGCGCGCCGCGACCGCATGGATGCGGGCCCGGTCGTCGCGAAGCGCGCAGAGGAGCCGCGCCAGCGCCTGGGGCTCGCCCGTGGGAAAGAGGAAGCCGTTCTCGCCGTCGCGAACGCGCTCGGGAATGGCGCCCGTCTTCGCGGCGGCCACGGGAATGCCCATGCGCATGGCCTCGTCCACCACGAGGCAATAGGACTCTTCCATCGTCGAGGGGACGGCCACCAGGTCGATCCCGCGCAGGCCCGCCTCGAGCTGCTGCGCGTCGTAGGGGCCGCGGATGAGGATCCCGGCGGCGCGCGCCTGCGCCTCCACGCGCGCCTCGGTATGGCCCCACACCTCGAAGACGATCCGCTCGCCGGCGAGCATTCGAGCGGCCGCGATCAGCACGTCCGCGCCCTTGCGGTCGTTGAAGCGGCCGATGAAGGCCACGCGCAGGGCCGAGTGGTTCTCTTCCCTGAACACCCGCGCGAGCTCGCGAACGCCGTGGCCCACGACGGCGAGCTTTTGGTCGAGCCCCGCGCCGAACGCCGCGCGCATTCGCCCGGCAACGTATTGCGAGGGACAGACGATCGAGTCCACTTCGGCGAGCGAACGGGCGAGCGCCGCGTGGCGCGCCTCCATGTAGCCGCTGATGGGCGGCGCGTGCGCCATCCCGGCGGCTTCGCTCTTG
>DATBEA010000256.1:0-4838 GCA_036276215.1 Usitatibacter sp. | reverse complement strand
GCTCCCGATTCCCGACGTCCAGTCGACCCCGGATACCCGGCGGCTGGCGATCGACCGCGTGGGCATCAAGTCCATCCGCCACCCCGCCCGCATCCAGGAGCGCAACGGCGGCGTGCAGCACACCATCGCCCACTTCAACATGTACGTGGGCCTGCCGCACCACTTCAAGGGCACGCACATGTCGCGGTTCGTGGAGATCCTGAACGCCCACGAGCGCGAGATCTCGCCCGACACGTTCCGGCTCATGGTGCGCGAGATGGTGGCCAAGCTCGAGGCGCAGAGCGGCCACATCGAGATGACCTTCCCCTACTTCGTCTCCAAGAAGGCGCCCGTCTCGGGCGTGACGAGCCTCATGGACTACGAGGTCACGTTCGTGGGGGAAATCATCGACGGCCGCGAGAGCTTCACGCTCAAGGTCCTGGTGCCGGTGACGAGCCTTTGCCCGTGCTCCAAGGGCATCTCGGAGCGCGGCGCCCACAACCAGCGCTCGCACGTGACCATCGCCGCGAAGATCAGGACGTTCGTGTGGATCGAGGAGCTGATCGACGTGGCCGAGAGCGAGGCCTCGTGCCAGCTCTACGGCCTGCTCAAGCGGCCCGACGAGAAGTTCGTCACCGAGAACGCCTACGACAACCCGAAGTTCGTCGAGGACATGGTGAGGGACGTGGCCGCGCGCCTGAATGCGGACAAGCGCATCGAGTCGTACGTGGTCGAGAGCGAGAACTTCGAGTCCATCCACAACCACTCCGCGTACGCGCTCATCGCGGGCGCCGGCAAGGGCGCCTAGTAGCGCTTGGTGAGGGTGAGATTCTGGCCCTCGTTGCGCATCTCCATCCGGGTGAGGAAGCTCATGCCCAGGAGCGGCGTGCCGTTGCCCTGCGTGACCAGCCCGTCCACGCTGTAGGCGGTGACGTCGCCCACGGTGACGCTGTCGAGGATCACGCGCCAGGACGGCACGCGACGCCCGTCGGCCATCACCGAGTAGCCGAGCTGCCCCTTGGTGTAGTCCACGCCCAGGCGCTGCGCATCGGCCACCGAAAGCGAGACGAGCGTGGCTCCGGTGTCCACCATGAAGCGCACGTGGCCGCCGTTCACCTGCGCGTCGGTCATGAAATGGCCGTTGCCGTCGCGCGAGAGCGTGACGCTCTGGCGCCCGGAACCCTCGGTCGCCGCGGGAGTCTCGAAATGCTGCCCCATCTCGAGCGCCTGCTTCACTCCGTCGATCTCGAGGACGGCGCTGTCGTGGCCGGTCGAGACCAGGATCACGCCCTCCGCGGTCTTCTCGCCCACCGAGATCGTGTGCGGGATGCCGCGGTTCACGGTGATCACCGCCTTGCCCGGGAAAAGGCCGATCACGGTGACGTCGGTCGCGTACGCGGCCGGGGCGATCAGGGCGATGAAGACGAGAGGAGAACGCATCGATGAGCGGCGAGAAACCGATCGCGATATTCCGGTATTCCGATACCGAGGGGCCAGGCCATTTTGCCACATTCCTCGACGCCCAAAGGCTCGCCTGGACGCTCGTGAAGCTCGACGAAGGCGAGCCCGTGCCCGCATCGAGCGAGCCCTTCGCCGGCCTGGGCTTCATGGGCGGGCCCATGAGCGCCAACGACGAGCTGCCGTGGACCGGGCCCGTGCTTTCGCTCATGCGCGACGCGCTGGAGCGCGGCGTTCCCATGATCGGCCATTGCCTCGGCGGCCAGATGATGGCGCGCGCGGCCGGCGGGAAGGTGACGCGAAACCCGGTGAAGGAAATCGGCTGGAACCGCGTGCGGGTGGAGGACACCGCCCTCGCCCGGCGCTGGTTCGGCGACGACGTGCGCGAATTCGTGACTTTCCAGTGGCACGGCGACACTTTCACGATCCCGCCGAAGGCCGAGCGCATCCTCACGGCCGAGCATTGCCCGAACCAGGCCTACGTGCTCGACGGCCGGCACCTCGGCCTGCAATGCCACGTCGAGATGACCCCCGGGATGATCGCGAGCTGGATCGCGAGCGGCGGCGGCGAGATCGAGGCGAGCCTCTCGAGCCCGGCCGTCCAGCCCGTCGAGCGGATCGTGGCCGACATGCCGGCCCGCCTTCCCGTGCTCTCCTCCACGGCCGAGCGTCTCTACCGCAGCTGGCTCCCGGGCCTGCGCCTCTAGGGGCGTACTGGCCCAAAGGCCTATTGCCGCTCGCCCGCCCCCGGGCTACGGTGGCCCTGGACCCCGTCAAGTGGAGAGCCAAAAATGCGCAATAAACTAGCTGCGCGATCGACATCGATCGCGCTTGCGGCGTTGTTCGCCGCCCCCGCGGCGTTCGCGGATGCCTTCATGTCGCAAGACTTCATCAAGCCGATGGAGGAGACCGTCACCGTCAACCTGGGCGGCATCCTGAACCAGTTCGACACGAGCGTGCGGTTCGACGGCGAGGGCCGGCGCGGCACCGATGTCCACCTCGAGGACAACGGGCTCGGCAGCAACCTCTCGAGCTTCGAAGGCTCGGTCTCGTGGCGCATCGCGAAACGCCATCGACTCGACCTCGACTACTTCACCACCAGCCGCTCGGGCAGCCGCACCTACGCCACCGAGATCGACCTGGGCAACACCACGTTCCCGATCGGCGCGACGGTTTCGGCGAAGGCGAAGAACGACCTCGTCGACTTCAACTACCGCTATTCGTTCGCGCAGTCGCCCGAGCTCGAATGGGCGGTGCTCCTGGGCCTCTACGGCGGGAAATTCACGTACGACATCAACGCGGTCGGCAACGGCGATTCCTCCCTCACGTTCAACAAGTCGGTGTCGACCACGCTGCCGCTGCCGCTGCTGGGCGTCACGGTCGATTGGTATCCGGACCGGCAATGGAAGGTATCGGGCGCGGTGCAAGGCATCGCCGCCAAGATAGGCGATGTCGACGGCCACGTTTATCGTTTTTCCGCCGCTTCGGAGTACATGATCGCGCGCAATTGGGGCGTGGGCGTGCGCTACGTCTATACCGATATCAAGGCCGACATCACCAAGACCGACTTCAACGGCAACCTGGGCTGGCGGCTGAATAGCTTCAGCGCGTACGCGACCTTCGTCTTCTGATCCGCGGTCGGACCTGGGCGTCCCGCCGCCCAGGTCCCCGCGGCTCCCGGCACGCGCCCTCGGCGCACGGCTCGGGACCGCCTCGCTCACCCCACTTGCGAGCCGCCTCGCAACGGCGCGGCGGCGCATATCCGATGCGCCCCGCGATCCGCCCCCGGAAGCAATGGCACCTTGGTCCCATCGGCAGCCCGGCCGCGGCGGCGAACAATCCCACGGAAGGGATAGGATGCGAGGAATGGACGCACAAATCGCGGACGCGACGGTCTTCATCGTCGACGACGACCCGACGTTCGCGCGCGGCTTGTCCCGCCTCGTCGGTGCCGCGGGGTGGAAATCCCAGGTTTCGGTCTCGGCGGCCGAGTTCCTGTCGCGCGCCGACGCCCCGGCGTGCGAGGCCGGCTGCGTGCTCCTCGACGTGCGAATGCCCGGGATGCAGGGCCCCCAGCTCTACCGGGCGATGCTCGAGCGCGGAATCGACCTGCCGGTCATCTTCCTCACCGGGCACGGGGACGTGAAGACCAGCGTGGACGTGATGAAGCTGGGCGCGGTCGATTTCCTGCAGAAGCCCGTGAGGTCCGAGATCCTGATCCGCGCGCTGCGCTCGGCGCTCTCGCGCCACGTGGCGCGGCGGATTCGCCGGCGGGAACGCGAGGAGATCCAGGCGCGCCTCGCGAAGCTCTCGCCGCGGGAGCGCGAGGTGATGGGCCACGTGGTGGCCGGGCGCCTCAACAAGCAGATCGCCGCGGACCTGGGCATCTCGCTGAAGACCGTGAAGGCCCATCGCGCGAAGGTGATGGACAAGACCGATGCCAAGTCGGTCGCGGCCCTCGTGGACATGTGCCGCGATGCGGGCCTGCCCGCCACGGCCGGCGAGCGGACGAGCCTCGAGACGCTGCCCTCCTGACGGGCCCTAGGGCCGTCCCAGGTAGAAATACGCGGCGCTGCTGCCGCCGGCGGCCCTTCCGTATCCCAGGTAGACGGGCCCGATGGGCGTGTCGATCGCCATGAACACAGCCGCCGACTTGAGCACGCCCGAGATCCCTCCCGGCACGAGGGGCGTCCCGAGGCGGCCGGCCTCGAGCGAGAGGCCCGCGTACAGGCCCTCGAAAAGGCTTTGGTTGGCCACCTTGTAGTAGTAGACGGCACGCCCGAACGCGAGGTGCTGGCCTGTAAGCGAGCCGCGCGGATAGCCCGACTGCTGAAGCAGGCCACCCCAAACCATCTGGTCGTACGCGGGAAGGCGATCGCTTCCCGCCGGCCCTCCCCCGACCGCGGAAAGCTGGAGCGTGTGCCGCCCGATGGACATGGCGCCCAGCAGCTCCGCGTCCCAGCGTGTGTAGCGGTCGTCGGCGCCGAGCTGCGGCGTCGAGGCGAACATCGAGACGCGCCCGGCGAACCCGCTTCGCGGGAAGCTCGCATTGTCGAGCTGGTCGAAGATGAAGCGCGCGGTATAGGCGCCCTGGTCGATGTGCCCGGACGGCGGCTCGAGGCTGGGCGGGCCCGTCTCCTGGGTCGCCTGGAGCCTGCCCGCGACCGCGCCCACGCGCAGCTCGCCGAAGCGCGTGAACTCGCTGCCGAGGTCCAGTCCCACGAGGCGCGTGCGGACGTTGTCGCGCGCCACGCGCTCGGTGCCGCTGTAGAGGTCCTGCGTCCTGCGCTCGAGCTCGAGGCGCGGCGCCACGAAGAGCGAGCGGTTCTCGAAGAGGGGCTGGTAGAACTCCGTGGTCGCGCGGCTGGTGGTTCCCACCTGCAGGTCCACGCGCCACTCGG
>DATBEA010000255.1:0-13463 GCA_036276215.1 Usitatibacter sp. | reverse complement strand
GGTAAAGCAGCTAAGATTAAACTACTGGCGTTTTCCGGCTGGATTCCCGCCTTCGCGGGAGCGACAAAAGGAGATTCAATGGCCCTCTGGGACAAGCTGACTGCCGAACTGGTCGACATCGTCGAGTGGCTCGACGATTCCCACGACACGCTCGCCTACCGGTTCGAGCGCTACCAGAACGAGATCAAGTACGGCGCGAAGCTCGTGGTGCGCGAGGGCCAGATGGCCGCCTTCATCAACGAGGGCAAGCTGGCCGACGTCTTCAAGCCGGGCACCTACGAGCTCACCACGCAGAACATGCCGATCCTGGCGACGCTGCGCGGCTGGAAGTACGGCTTCAACAGCCCCTTCAAGGCCGAGGTCTACTTCGTCTCGACCCGCAAGTTCACCGACTTGAAGTGGGGCACGCCCGGGCCGGCGATGATGCGCGACAAGGATTTCGGCATGGTGCGCGTGACCTCCTACGGCATCTACTCGATCCGCGCGAAGGACGGCGGGATCATCGTGAGGGACCTGGTGGGCACCGAGGGGCGCTTCACCGTCGAGCAGGTGGAGGACAACCTGCGCGGAAAGATCGGGCTTCGCATCAAGGAGCTCATGCCCGAGCTCGGCATTCCGGTGATCGAGATGTCCGCCAAGGTCTACGAGATGGGCACCAAGCTGCGCGAGCGCCTCACGCCCGACTTCGAATCGATGGGCCTGGAGCTGGTCGAGATCCAGGTGCAGAACGTGGGATTGCCCGAGGAGGTCGAGAAGGCGATCGACAAGCGCGGCGCCATGGCCGCCGTGGGCGACCTGCGTGCGTACACGCAATACGAGACCGCGAATTCCATCCATGACGCGGCCGCGAATCCCGGGGGTGCCGCGGGCGCGGGCGTGGGCCTGGGCGCCGGCCTCGCGATGGGCGCCAACATGATGAACAGCATGTCGGGCGCGGCCGCCGCGTCGGCTGCTTCCGCGGGACCTCCGCCCATTCCGGGTGCCGCGCTCTACCACGTGGCCCAGGGCGCGGCCCAGACGGGCCCCTTCGACATGAACATGCTCCAGCAGCAGGCCTCCACCGGGCAGATCAACCGCAACACGCTCGTGTGGAAGAACGGCATGCCGCAATGGGCGAAGGCGGGTGACGTGCCGGAGCTGGCGCCCCTCTTCTCGAACGTCCCGCCGCCCGTCCCGCAATAGTCATTCCCGTGGAGACGGGAACCCAACCAAAGCGCGCATGCGTTCCGTGGTGCCATGCCTGACACTTTCGTAAAAACCTTCCCCTGTGCCGGCTGCGGCGCGAGGCTCACGTTCGCGCCCGGCACGCATACGCTGAAGTGCGAGCACTGCGGATTCACCAACGAGATCGCCGAGAACGACTCGCGCGTCGAGGAGCAGGACTTCGACACCTACCTCAAGGCGCTCGAGGGCAAGCAGGAGACGTACGAAGAGGAGCACGTGCGCTGCGAGAAGTGCGGCGCCGAGCAGAACCTGGGAGCGAACCTCTTCGCGAGCGCGTGCTCCTTCTGCGGCGCGAACATCGTCTCGAAGAGCTACGCGCATCGCCGCATCCAGCCCAAGGCGATGATCCCCTTCACCATCGGCAGGCAGGCCGCGCAGGACGACTTCCGCAAATGGGTGAAGGGCCTGTGGCTCGCACCCGGCGAGCTCAAGAAGTACGCCGAGAGCGACGCGGGCGTCACGGGCACGTACATCCCGTTCTGGACCTACGATTGCCGCACGTCGACGGATTACACCGGCGAGCGCGGCGACGATTTCTACACCACGGAGACCCGCACGGTGAAGAACTCGGCCGGCGAGAACGTGACCGAGAGCGTGCAGGTGAAGAACACCAACTGGACGCCGGCCTCGGGGCATGTGGACTACTTCCACGACGACGTCCTGGTGCTCGCGTCCAACACGCTTCCTCGCGAGCTGAGGGGCGCCATGTCCGCCTGGGACCTCAAGAAGCTCGTGCCGTATCAATCCGAATACGTGAGCGGCTATCGCGCGGAGGCCTACCAGGTCGGGCTTCGCGAAGGCTATCCGCTCGCAAAGCAGCAGATCGACGCGACCATCTACGGGCTCGTTCGCAAGGACATCGGCGGCGACCAGCAGCGGGTGCAGGACCTCTCGACGCGCTATAGCGAGATCAAGTTCAAGCACGTGCTGCTCCCGGTGTGGGTGTCGGCCTACCGCTTCCGCAACAAGACCTACCGGTTCCTGGTGAACGGCCAGACGGGTGAAGTGGCCGGCGAGAGCCCGCTGTCGTGGCAGCGCGTGACCTTCCTCGTGATCACGATCGTCATCGTCCTGGTCCTCATCCTCGTTTTCGGCAGCCACCGGTGACGGAGGCCACGCCGTACTCGGTCCTGCTGTCACGCGTGCAGGTCTCCGCCGGCGAATCGCGCGTGGAAGTTCCCGAGGATTGGCTCCAGGGCCGGACGCTCTTCGGCGGGCTGCAGGCGGCGATCGCGCTGAAGGCGATGCGCACGCTCGTTCCCGAGGCGCCGCTTCGCTCCCTTCAAGTGACCTTCGTGGGTCCGGTCCCCGGTGGCCTGGTCCAGGCACGCGCCCGCGTGCTTCGCACCGGGAAGAACACGACGCAAGTCGAGGCGCGCATCGTGAAGGGCGACGAGACGCTCGCCGCCATGATCGCGGTCTTCGGTCTGCCGCGCGCCTCCGCGGTGAACGTGCAGCCGCGTCAGCCCGCCGTCGCTCCGGGCAAGCCGGTCGAGATGCGCTACCTGGCCGGTGCGGTGCCCAGCTTCACGCAGCACTACAAGGCGCGGTGGCTGCATGGCGGCCCACCCTTCAGCGGCGCGACCGACCGCGACAACGTGATCGAGGTCGGCATGCGCGATGCGGGGCCCGCCAGCGAGTACCACGTGATCGCGATGGCGGATTTCATCCCGCCGATCGCGCTCTCGTTCCTCACCGAGCGCGTCGCCGCCGCGTCGCTGAACTGGATGCTCGAGTTGCTCAACGACGACGTTTCGACCCTTGCCCTCGAAGGGTGGCGCATCGATGCGCACCTGGTTGCCGCCGCGGACGGCTACACCCACCAGTCGCTGGAGCTCTGGGGGCCGGGCGGCGTGCCCGTGGCGCTCGGGCGACAGACGATGGTCGTCTTCGCCTGAGCATGGACCGATTCACGGGCGGTTGCCTCTGCGGCGACGTTCGAATCGTGGCGTCGGGGCGTCCAAGCCGGGTCGGCATTTGCCATTGCCTCGACTGCCGCAAGCATCACGGGTCCCTCTTCGGCGCTTCCGCGATCTTTCCGCAGGATGCGGTGGCGATCGAGGGCGAAACACGCGAGTACGCGGGACGGTTTTTCTGTGCGCGCTGCGGCTCGTCCGTCTTCGCCCGCACGGCGGACGAAATCGAGGTGAGCCTCGGATCCCTGGATGCCCCCGACCAGCTGATGCCGACCTACGAGAACTGGATCGTCCGCCGCGAGACCTGGTTGCCGCCGTTTCCGCTCACGATCCGATACGATCACGATCGGGAGGGGTAGCCATCCGCCTCGCGATACCCCTGGCGGCCGTGCTCAGCCTGTGCGCGGTTGCACCCGTGCGCGCCGAGGAGCCCGAGCCGCGCGAGGCAGCGTCCGCGCGGATCTTCGAGGCGACCGCCATCGACCGGCTCATCCTCGCCAATGCGCGCGCGAAGATCGCGGGCGACCCGAAGGTCGAGCAGCGCCTCGACGACTTCATGTACGAGCTGCGCAAGCCCGCCCTCTGGAATCCATCGCACCCGGCCTGGGCGCCCACGCGCGCGGCGCTGCGCGAGCTCCTCGCCCGCGAAAGCGACGCGTGGCTCGAGACGTACTGGCCGCAGGCGATGAAGATCCACCAGCGCGAGATCGCCTACGCATACCGGCTGCAGGACATCCTCGTCGTCCAGGAATTCGCCGAGTCGCCCGGCGGGCGCGCGTACTTCGCGCAGCGCCTGGCCGATGCCCGCGTGAAGGCGGGCGAGGCGATGTTCTCCCTCGACCCCGCCACGCCGGCGCAGCTGCAGAAGCTCGCGCAGGAAACGCGCAGGCGGGTCGATGCGTTGCCTCCCCCGGAGAAGCAGCGGATCGCCACTTTCACCAAGGGGGGCTCGGGCCACGCGGACATCCTCGAGATGCTGATCCAGGGCCAGTCCAAATGGATCGCGGAGGTGTTCCTCGGCCACTTGAGCGACGTGCGCTACGAGATTCGCGAGGCGTGGACGCGCGAGCTGGGCACGAGGTTCGCGTCCATGCTGCCCGTGGACTCGAAGAAGCAGCTCCTGGGCAGCCTGGAGCTCCGCGACGATGCGAGCCTCCTCTTCCGCTTCACGTTCTACTGGAACGACGCGGCCGACGGCGGGAAGCTCGCGCTGGAGATCCCGAAATCGGCGCCGTATTACACGCAGACGCTGGCGCTGGCGCCCGGGCTCGCGCGGGGCCACCCGCGCGTCCTCTATCGCGACAAGGACGGCGTGGTAAGCGACAAGCCATGATGAGAGTTGCCTTGGTGCTTGCCCTGCTGTGCGCGCCTGTCGCGTGGGCGGAGTCCCTCACGCCCTACATCTGGAACGACGTGACCGGTGATCGCGACATGCCGTGGCTGGGGCGCGGAGGCCGCGCGCATTACTTCAAGCGCGACATCACGAAACCCTGGGACATCATGAATCCGCGCGGCCCGACGATCGAGACTCGCTGGGGGGCGAGCGGCGGCACGGGCGAGGACCCGTTCAAGAGCAGCGAGCGCGCGGTTGCGTACCTGGAGCGCGTGGGCGCCCTCAAGGGATGGCCCGCGTATCCGCCCGTGGAGGGGCGCCCCGGCGCGGTGGCCTATCCCTTCCGCGTCACCATCGTCTGCCTCGAGCCGCTGGTGGCGATCCTGCGATTCGATCTCAGCGCCGCGATGCCCGATCCCATCGAGTTCTTCGAAGGCGCGATGCCGCCGAGCCTGCGCGGCGTGGCCGCCGTCGACCAGGAGGTGAGCGGCGGCAACCTCGCGAACGCGGTGATGTTCGGCTCGCGCGTGAACGCGCGCGGGGCGCTGCAGTGGTTCTCTCCCGACGCTGCGCAGGCGCCCGCGCCGCTCGACCTTTCGAGCGGGCGCGCGCGCATCACGGTGAAGGGCGTGACGCTCGAGCTGGAGAAAAAGGGCGAGGAGCTCGTCGTGCGGCGCTAGAATGACGATGATGCCCCGCGCCCCATCCGCAACCGAATACCGCCTCCCGGTGGAGCACGCGCCCGTCATGATCTGGCGGGCGGGCACCGACGCGAAGTGCGACTATTTCAACGAGACGTGGCTCGAGTACACGGGCCGCACCCCCGAGCCGGCCTAGGCCGCCTGCTTCACCATCGTCTCGCCGTCGGAGACCTCGAACTTGCCCGGGCCTTCCACGTTGAGCGTCTTCACCACGCCGTCGTCCACGAGCATCGAGAAGCGCTGGCAGCGCATGCCGAGGCCACGCGCCGTGAGGTCGAGCTCGAGGCCCAGCTTCTTCGTGTACTCGGCGCTGCCGTCGGCCATGAAGCGGATCTTGCCGTAGGCCTTCTGGTCCTTCGCCCAGGCGCCCATCACGAACGGATCGTTCACGGCGAAGCACCAGATCTCGTCCACGCCCTGGGCCTTGAGCTTGTCGAGGTTCGAGAGGTAGCTCGGCACGTGCTTGGCCGAGCAGGTGGGCGTGAAGGCGCCGGGCAGGCCGAAGATCGCGATCTTCTTGCCCTTCACGGCGTCCTGCACCTTGAACGTGTTCGGCCCTATGGTGCAGCCGTTGCCCTCGACTTCGATGAATTCCTGCACGTTGCCTTCGGGAAGGCGGTCTCCGACCTTGATCGTCATGTTGTCTCCTGGTTGGGATTCAGGCTGCTGCGGAAGCAATGCGGCGCGAGCGCCCAGGTCGCGCATGACCCTGAGGGCTCGCCAGGGTGGCGATGAAGCAGGTGAGCCAGGCCGAGAATTCCATCAACGTCCCTGTTCGATGGCCCGCTTCGCGATACGGTCGATGAGCGCGGGGGCCAGGAGCTTGAGCCAAAGGCCTATTTTACCGCGTGCGGTCATGATCACCTCCCGCTCGCGACGCTCCATGGCCCGGACGATGCGCCGGCAGCAATCCTCGACCGGCATCACGTCGCCTTCCTTCACGGGGCTCACCATGATGGGCTTGCCGTCGGGGCCGGTGGCGTTCTCGCGGATGCCCGTGGCGACGAAGCCCGGATAGATCATCGTGACCGCCACGCCGGAGTCCTCGAGCTCGATGCGAAGCGAGTCGAAGAAGCCGGTCATCGCATGCTTGGCGGCGCTGTAGCCGGTGCGCGTCGGCACGCCGGTCTTGCCCGCGAGGCTCGAGATGCCGACCACGAGGCCCTTCGAGTCGCGCAGGTGAGGCAGGGCATGGTGGGTGCAGTACACCGCGCCCATGTAGTTCACCTGCATGATGCGCTCGAGGATCGACATGTCGTGGATGTCCTCGAAGCGCGCCCACATGGTGGCGCCCGCGTTGTTCACCAGCGCGTCGAGCCGCCCGAACGCCATGATCGCGCCCGCGACGATGGCCTGGCAGTCGCGTTCGCTCGTCACGTCCGCTCGCACTGCGAGCACCTCGGCGCCCAGTCCGCGGCAGGCGGCGGCGACGGCCTCGAGCTCGGCCTCGCTCCTTGCGGCGAGCACGAGCTTGGCGCCCTTCGCCGCCAGCTGGCGTGCGAGCTCCGCGCCGATGCCCTTGGAAGCCCCCGTGATCGCCACGGCCTTGCCGTTCATCATTTGTCGGTCTCGGGGTCGGGAATGTGGTTGAAGGCGATGTGCAGCCCCCCGCGGTCGCGGGCCTTGTGGGCGCTCGCGAAATACACGGCCTGCTTGCCGAAGCGCGCGTTCAGCTTGTCGAGGGCGTTGTAGAGCGCGCGATCCTTGCTCTCGGAGGCGAAGAGCGAACCGGTGTGGTCGTCCTCGCTCACGAAGTCCGAGTAGGCCATCCCCACCTTGAGGATGGTGCGGTTGCCCCTGGGGCGCTTGCCCCAGAGCTTGTCGAGGGCGTGCAGGAAGGTCTTGGTGTCCTGCGTGTCCACGAGGCGCATCTCCGCGCCCCAGTGGCCGCCGTCGAGGTACTTCAAGTCGATGGAAAGGCGCGCGGCGTAGTACCCGGCTTTCCGCAGGCGCATCGCGGCTTTCTGCGTGAGCCGGTTCAAGACCGCGAACGCATGCTCGGGGTTGCGATGGTCCGGCCCCAGCACGCTGGAGTGCGAGATCGAGTGCGTGTCGCCCACGCGCTCGTGCTGCTCCTCGCCGCGGATGCGTGACCACATGATGTCGCCGCCCACGCCGCCCCAGATCGCGTGCATCTCTTCCTTGGTCTTCGCCGCGAGGTCCCTCACGGTGCGCAGGCCATGGCCATGCAGGCGCTTCTCCATCTGCTTTCCCACGCCCGAAAGCGCGCGCACCTCCAAATCGAAGAGGCGCTCGGGCAATTCTTCCTCGCGGATCATCACGAGCCCGTCGGGCTTCACCATGTCGGAGGCGGTCTTCGCGATGAACGTGTTGGGCCCGATGCCGATGGAGGTGCGCAGGTATTCACCGACCTGCGAGCCGATCGCCTTCTTCACGTCCCGGGCGATCTTCATCGCGCGCTCGGGCTCGCGCCAGCGCCCGGTGAGCTCGCAATCCATCTCGTCGATGGACAGGACCGCGCGCACCGGCACCACGCTGTCGACCACCTCCACCGCGCGATGGTGGTAGTCGATGTAGACCTCGTGGCGCGCGACCACGAACTCGATTCCCGGGCAGAGCTTCCTCGCTTCCGCCACCTTGGTCCCGGTCTTCACGCCGTAGGTCTTTGCTTCCACGCTCGCCGCGATGCACACCGTGGTGTCGGCGAGCATCGGGACCACGCCCAGGGGCTTGCCGCGCAACCGCGGCTCCACCTGCTGCTCGACGGAGGCGAAGTACGAATTGAAGTCGACCAGCAGCGATCTCAGCGTCATCAGGTCCTGGGGCTCGTCACCGGTCGGTTGGTCGCCTCCATGAACTTGCGGCGGAACACGAGCGGGTCGGCGATATCGGGCGCGGGCTCGAGCGAGCTGCCGGTTCCGGAGACGATGATCGTGCCGAAGTTGAGGATGCGGCCCCAGAAGCCCTGGTCCACGCGCAGCGCCTCGACCTGCGCGATGTTGATCTCGATGGTGCGGCGCTTTATCCAGCCGAACTTGGCGATGATGCGCCGGTTGGTGATCGCGATCTCGGTGGAGCGGACCTTGACCCACGCGATGGCGAGGAAGACGAGGCCGATGCCCACGACCAGCGTGACGATGCCCAGCAGCACGTACCCGAATTGCGACCACCAGGAGACGTGCGCGCGATGCACGATCGTCTCGCCTTCGACCAGCGATTCGTCGATATACGACATCTAGCCTCCGAGGTCGGTGGAAACGAGGAACGCGCCCGCGATCGCTTCGAGACCGCGCGCATCCTCCTCGTCGAAGCGGGCGAGCTTCGGGCTGTCCAGGTCCAGCACGCCGATGACGCGGTCGCGCTCCACGAGGGGGATCACCACCTCGCTGCGCGATGCGCTATCGCACGCGATGTGACCGGGGAAAGCGTTCACGTCGGGCACGACGATCGTGCGCCGCTCGCGCGCCGCGGTGCCGCACACGCCCTTGCCGAGCGCGATGCGCACGCACGCGGGTAACCCCTGGAAAGGGCCCAGCACGAGGCCGCCCTCCTTCATCCAGTAGAAGCCCGACCAGTTGAGCTCCGGCAGCGAATGGTAGAGGAGCGCGGCGAGGTTGGCGGAATTGGCGCCCGCGTCGCGCTCGCCCTCGAAGAGCGCGCGTGCCTGCGCCAGCAGCTCCGCGTAGAGCTGCGGCTTGGTCGCGCTGGAAAGGGGGGCAGTGGCGAACATCGGGGATTCAATCGCTTTCGCGATTTTACCCCGCCATTCGCCAGGCGGCCGCCGGATCCCGGCAGCCGAAGCCGCCCGGTGCGCCGCGCCGGAAAACCTGCCCGAGCGCGGCGCTTTTTTTTTCCGGGAGCGGCGCTTCAGGCCTTCGGGGCCGAGGGGGTTTCGCGCTTCGCGCGGCTCTTGCGGGGCTGCCCGGCCTTGTTCCGGGCTCTCGCGGCCTTCGCGCTATCCTTGCGCGCGGCCGGAGTCGAGGCCTTGGCCTGTTCCACAGGATGCGACGCTGTTTCCTGCGCGTCGGGTTTCCGGGCCGACTGGGCCGCGATGGGCAACGCCACGGCGGCAATCACCGCCGCCAGGGTGAGGATTTTCATTGCTGTTCTCCTAAGGGGTTGAATTTGCACTGCATGGGCCCAAAGTGATCAACGGAACCATCGCAGGCGCGTTGACGTCTGTGAAGGTAAGATTCCCGGCTCCATGAGAGCCATCCCCGTCTCGTTGCTGCTGCTGGGCGCCATGCTCCTTCCCCTGCCTTTGCCGTTCACCTCCCAGGCGGTCGCCGCCGAGGCGGTCACGCCTCCCGTGGCCGAGCGCCACCCCGTGTCCGCCACGCTCTTCGGCGACCGGCGCGTGGACGACTACGCGTGGCTGAGGGAGAAAGCCAAGCCGGAGGTGACCGCATATCTCGACGCGGAGAACCGCTACACGCAGGCGGTGATGCAGCCCCTCGAGGGCCTCGTGCAGTCGCTCTACGACGAGATGCTCGCGCGCGTGAAGGAAACCGACGAGAGCGTCCCGTACCTGCGCCACGGCTACTGGTATTACCAGCGCGAGGTGCAGGGCCTGCAATATCCGATCTATTGCCGCCGCAAGGGCTCCATGGAAGGAGCCGAGGAAGTGATGCTCGACGTGAACGAGCTCGCGAAGGGCCACGCGTTCACCTCGGTTGGGCTGCTCGACGTGAGCCCCGACGGAAAGCGCCTCGCCTACACGGTGGACTTCACCGGCTATCGCCAGTACACGCTCCACGTGAAGGACCTCGCCACGGGAGAGCTCGCGCCCGAGAACGCCGCGCGCGTGACCTCGCTCGCGTGGGCCGCGGACAACGCGACGCTCTTCTACGTGGAAGAGGACGAGGTCACCAAGCGCAGCTTCCGCCTGCATCGCCTCACGCTGGGCGAGCCGGGCGATGCCATGCTCTACGAGGAGCGCGACGACCTCTACGACATCACGGTGGGCGACACGCGCAGCGAGGCGCTCATCGTCCTTACCGCCACGAGCAAGGACACGTCGGAGGCGCGCATCCTGGATGCCGCGAAGCCCAGGGGCGAGTTCCGGCTGGTCGAGCCGCGCCACCCGGGCCGCGAGTACTACGTGGACCACCACGGCGACGAGCTCCTCATCCGCACCAACGACCGCGGCGCCGACTTCCGCGTGGTGCGCGCGCCGCTCTCCGATCCGTCGCGCCACAACTGGCGCCAGATGGTCGCGCACCGCCCGCACGTGATGCTCGACGAGGTGTGCGTCTTCAAGGATTTCTGGTGCCTGGTCGAGCGCGACAAGGGGCTCATCAGGCTGCGCTTCACGCGCTTCGCCACCGGCGAAGAGCACTACATGGAGTTCGACGAGGCGGTGTACTCCGTGCAGCTGGGCGCCAACTACGAATTCGATACGCCCACCGTCCGCGTGGTCTACGAAAGCCTCGTGACGCCCCGCTCCTGGTACGAGTACGACGTGGCGAGCCGCGAGAGGAAGCTGCTGAAGCGCCAGCCGGTGCTGGGAAAGTTCGATCCCGCGGACTACCAGTCGGAAGCGCTCACGGCGCTCGCGAAGGACGGCACGCGCATCCCGGTCTCGATCGTGTACCGCAAGTCGATGCACAAGCCGGGCGAGGCGCAGCCCATGCTGCTCTACGGCTACGGCTCGTACGGCATCCCGATGGATCCGTGGTTCTCCAGCTCGCGCATCTCGCTCCTGGACCGCGGGATGATCTTCGCCATCGCGCACGTGCGCGGCGGCGGCGACCGGGGCCGCACCTGGTACGACGACGGGAAGCTCCTCAGGAAGAAGAACACGTTCACCGATTTCGTCGCCTGCGCCGAGTCGCTCGTGCGCCGGCGCTACACCTCGAGCGACAAGCTCGTGATCCAGGGCGGCAGCGCCGGCGGGCTCCTCACGGGCGCGGTGGCGAACATGCGCCCGGACCTCTTCCAGGCCGTGGTCGCGCAGGTGCCCTTCGTGGACGTGATGAACACGATGCTCGACGCGTCGCTGCCGCTCACCACGGGCGAATACCTCGAGTGGGGCAACCCCAACGAGGAGCGCTACTACCGCTACATGCGCTCGTATTCGCCCTACGACAACATCGCCCGCAAGGCCTACCCGGCGATGCTGGTGGAGACGTCGCTGAACGACAGCCAGGTCGGCTACTGGGAAGCGGCCAAGTACGTGGCAAAATTGCGGTCCCTCAAGACCGACCGCAACCCGCTGCTCCTCAAGACCATCATGGAAGCCGGCCACGGCGGCGCCTCGGGCCGCTACGACGCCCTGAAGGAAGTCGCCTTCACTTTCGCCTTCGTCCTGGACCAGGCCGGACTGGCGAAGTAGCTTGGGCAACCTGCAGCTCTTCATCGCGAGCGTCGCGATCTGGGGCTCGACCTGGCTCGCCATCACGTTCCAGCTGGGCCACGTCGCCGCCGAGGCGAGCGTCTTCTACCGCTTCCTGCTAGCCTCGCTGCTGCTGTTCGGCTACTGCCTTGCTCGAAGCCTTCGCCTCGCATTCTCCGCGAAGCAGCATGCGTGGATCGCATTGCAGGGCGTGTTCATGTTCAGCGTGAGCTACATCTTCGTCTACTACGCCGAGGAGCACGTGGTCTCGGGATTGGTGGCGGTCGGCTTCTCCGCGAGCCCGCTGCTCGGCATGCTCGGGGCGCGCATCGCCTTCGGGACGCCGATCACGCGCGCCGTATTGGCGGGCTCGGTGCTCGGCATCGCGGGGATCGTGCTCGTCTTCTGGCCGCAATTCGCGCAGTTGCGTGGGGGAACGCAGGCTTCGACCGGCGCGCTGTACACGGCGCTCGCGGTGGTCACGTCGACGGTGGGATCGCTTACGGCCCAGCGCAACTACGCGGCGCAAATGCCGCTTTGGCAGACCATGGCATGGGGCATGTTGTACAGCGCGGGCTGCACGCTCGCCGTGGCGCTCGCCCTCGGCAGGCCGTTCGCCTTCGAGGCCACGCCCGCATACATCGGCTCGCTTCTCTACCTCGCCATCCTCGGATCGATCGTGGCGTTCGCGGCCTACCTCACGCTCCTCAAGCGCGTGGGCGCCGCGCGCTCGGGTTACGTGGGCGTCATGGTGCCCATCGTGGCGCTGATGCTCTCCGCGGCGTTCGAGGGATTCCACTGGAACCCGCTCACCTGGGTGGGCATCGCGATCTCCGTGGCGGGCAACGTGATCATCCTGAGGCGCCGGTAGGCCCGGCACCCCTGCGTGTACCTGTACCTGCACCTTCATTCGCGATCGCGCAGGTTCCTCCTCTGGCTCGCGTTCTCGATCGCGCTCCACGTCCTGCTGGTCCTCCTCCTCCCGGCCGTGAAGCCACCGCAGGAGACGCTCACGACGGTGGCGACCGGCCCCCTCACCGTGGAGCTCGTGCCGCAGCTGGCCGCGCCCGCGACCGCGGAGCAGGTGGCGCCCGAGCCGCGCAAGGCCGAGGCGCCGCCGCAGCCGCAGATCCGAAGGCCCGTGGTGCCGCCGCGCCCCATCGTGCGCGAGGGGCCCAATCCCGTCATGCCGCTGCCTCCACCCGAGCAGCCGACGCCGCCGGCGCCGCCGCGACCGAAGGAGCCGCCGGTGGACATGATGGCCGCGATCAACGCGCGGCGCGCGGAACGGCAAGCGGCCGAGGCCGCGATGGCGCGCGGGCCCCGCAGCCCTTCCGACGCCGAGGTCGCCGAAGCGAACATCAACCGCAACCTGCATTTCGTTCCCGGCGGCGGCGTGGGCGGGGTGTTCCAGATCCTCAGCAAGAGCACGCTCTCCGCGGAATTCGCCTTCAACGGGTGGGAGCCGGACCGCGACCGCAAGTGGCGCGAGGTGATCGAGGTGACCACGCCCGCGGGGACCGACATCGACCGCGCCATCGTGAAGCGGATGATCGCGCTCATCCGCACGCACTATCCCGGCGACTTCCGCTGGGAGTCGCGCTACCTCGGGCGCGTCGTGACGCTCTCCGCGCGGGCCGAGGACAACGAGGGGCTCGAGGACTTCCTCATTCGCGAGTTCTTCGGGACGCCGGTGGCGCGGGGGCATTGACCGGCCGGTAGCCGTCGTCCAGCGTGCGCAGGAACGCCACGATGTCGCGCACGTCCTTCGCGTCCAACGCGGGCTTGCCTCCCGGATCGCCCCCGAATGGCGGTTCGCGGTGCACGTTGCCTCGAAGCGCGGGCGGCAAGTCGTCGAATACGTCGACGCGGCTCCCGCGCGCCGGATACCAGCGGCGCGGGTTCGTGTCGCGCTCGGCGTAGAAACGCACGGCGGCTTCCAGGCTCGTGATCTCTCCGTTGTGGAAGAACACCGAGCGGCGCGCCACGTTGCG
>DATBEA010000254.1:0-4680 GCA_036276215.1 Usitatibacter sp. | reverse complement strand
TCCCGAGCAGCCGCGGTTCACCGTGAAGCACAACGCCCGGATCATCTCGTCGCCCACGATGCAGTTCAGCCACTTCGGCCGGTAGGAGCCGTAGAGCATCTCGCGTTTCCAGATGAGCTGCATCTGCTCCTGCACGAGGTCCGGCGCGATGCGGTAGACCAACCCACGGCAGGATCCGCCGCATTCGAGCGTCAGCACGAGGCCCGGATTTTCGGGCGTGCCGCGGTTCATGCGCGACCAGAGGCGAAACGAGCGGTGGTAGCCGCGGATGGTGGCGACGTGCTTCGCGTCGAACGTGAACCTGGGGTTCCACATGAGCGAGCCGTACGCGAAGATCCAGAAGGGCGTGCCCGGCACCCAGGGCGTGAGCGCTTCGCGAAGCGTCCCCAGCAACTCGGTGGGCGTGAGCGGGACCGACTCGGCCACCGAGGGAGCGTAGTCGGCGGGGCGGGCTACGGAGCGAGCCTTGCGATCGTCCATCGTTCCTTGTCGCGGGTGTACGCGATGCGGTCGTGCAGGCGGCTCGATCGCCCCTGCCAGAATTCGAGGTAGCCGGGCATGAGCCGGTAGCCGCCCCAATGCGGGGGCAGCGGCGGGTCCTCGCCGTGCTTCGCGCCCAATTCCTGCCAGCGGCTCTCCAGCCAGATGCGGCTTTCGATGACGTCGCTCTGCGGCGACGCCCATGCCCCGATGCGCGAGCCCAGCGGGCGCGTCGCGAAATAAGCCGCCGATTCCTCCTGCGTCACGCGCTCGGTGCGGCCCTCGATGCGCACCTGCCGCTCGAGCTCCTTCCACAGGAACGTCATCGCGGCGTTGGGGTTGGCGGCGAGGTCGCGGCCCTTGCGGCTCTGGTAGTTGGTGAAGAACACGAAGCCGCGCGGGTCCACGCCCTTCAGGAGCACGATGCGGCCACTCGGCCGGCCGTTCGCATCCACGGTGGCGAGCGTCATCGCCGTGGGCTCCGGGACCTTCGCGTGGATCGCCTCGACCATCCAGACGCCGAACTGCTTCAGGGGCTCGCGGTCGACGTCGCGCTCATCGAGGGTCTTGAGCGCGTACTCCTGGCGCAGTTGCGCCAGCTCGGGGGCGGGCGCTGGGGCGGCGGACATGGGGATATTTTCCCATGAACCGCCGCCCTTCGCGCGGCTAGAGCGAACGCAGGAAGTTCAGGATGTCCTGCTTCTGGCGCTCGGTGAGCCCGTTGAAGACGCGAACGACGCCGTTCGCCTCGCTCGCGTTGTGCTGCGTGAGCGAGCCGCCCTGGTGGGCGTTGATGGTCTCGACCAGGTCGTTCGAGCGCCCGTCATGCAGGAAGTAGAGCCGCTGTCCGAGCCCCCAGAGGGGAGCCGTGCGGAACTCGCTGCCGCTCGCCTGGCCTTGCGCGACGCCGTCCGCCAGGCCCGGCCCCATGTCGTGAACGAGGAGGTCGGAGTACAGGTTCACGTCCTTGTAGCGCAGGGCGGCGACCGAAGCGTTGCCGGTTCGCATCGACGGCGTGTGGCAGAGCGCGCAGCCCGCCGCCCCGAAGAGCGACTTGCCGCGCCCGATGGAATCGGAACCGCCGGGCGTGTCGGGCGATGGAGACGGAGCCGCGAGGAAGCGCTGGAATATCGCGAAGCGCGAGATCGCGGTGATGGCGTTGGCCGGCTCCGTCGCTTCCGTGTCGAGCGTGTCGTTGGGAACGATGGCGTTCTGGCAGTTGGCCGACTCGTCGCGCTCCGTGGGGAAGAGCTCGTTGGAGACTCCCATCTCGACGTTGTAGGCCTCGCCGGAGAAGAGCAGGAGCGACTTGTTCTGCGCCTTCCAGCCGAAGCGCGCGACCGTGCCGTCGTTGCCGTTCTTGTTGGTCTGGCCGGAGAGGGTCCGGCCCGTCACGGCGATGTTGGCGCGGCCGCGGATTCCGAGCGGCTGCTTCGTGGCGAGCGCCGCGGCCGCGTTGGCGAGGATCGCCGAGTCCGGGATGGCCTCGACGAGCCCGCTGCCGAAGACGGGCGTGGGCACGCGGAAGATCACGTTCTTCGCGGACACCGCGGTGGCGAAGTCGGGCTGCGCGAGCACGCAGGCCGTGTTGCCGTCGCCGCGACCCGCGACCGTGAAGAGCGCGTGCACGCCGCCGTCGTTGCTGCCGTCGGCGTTGCGCACGAATCGCGCCTCGCGCACGGGACCGTCGATCACCACGAAGGGAGGCACGCCGTTGTGCGCGCCGGCTTTCTTCGCGAAGGCGACCTGGGGATTGACCGCGGGGCTCGATCCGCCGGTCGCCGGTTGCGCGTGGCAGCCCGCGCAGGAGTCCATGTTCATCGTGGGGCCGAGGCCGTCGAGGAAATCCTCCGATTCCTCGAAATCCACCTTGCCCGCGTTGAAGAATTGCAGCTCGCGCGGAGTGAGCCCGGATATGGGGCCGCCGGCAGCGGGTGGCCCGCCTCTCGGGCCAGGGTCGCGCGCCCTGAAGGTCGAAAACGATTGGGATGCGGCATCGTTGGCGTACAGCAGCGCTGCGGCGACCGCGCTGGCGGCTCCGAGCAGCACCAGGTGCTTGGGTTTCATCGTGGCGTCTCTCCCGTGCGTGCGCCGGGTTGTTTGGGTTATGGGAGAAAGCGCATGCATGCGACATGCCAAGAACTGCTATGCGTACGCAATCAACGCACTAGCGTGAGAGGGCTTCTCGGAAGCGCCGCGGAAACGTCGGGGTGGGGCGACGGCTTTGAAGCGCCGCTCGCGACCCTCAAGCGGGATAGCTCGAGACCTCGACGAGGTTGCCGTCCGGATCGCGGAAATACACCGACGTCATCGGCCCGAGCGCGCCGGTCTTGGGCACCGGGCCCTCGGCGATCACCACGCCGTTCTCCTTCAGCCTCGCGATGACGTCCTCGAGCGGCGTCTCGGTGATGAAGCAAAGGTCCATCGACCCCGGCGTGGGTTTCAGCGCCTTGGGTTCGTACTCGCGCCCGGCCTGGTGCAGGTTGATCTTCTGCCTGCCGAAGGAAAGGCCGCGGCGGCCCCCGGCGAAGGTGATCGCCTCCATGCCCATGACGCGCGTGTAGAAATCCAGGGTGCGATCCACGTCGTTCGCGGTGATGACTACGTGGTCGATGCGGTCGATCTTCATGGGGTACCATTATTTCATGCACGCCGACCCCGCGTTGATTCGCTCTGCGAAAGCCCACGTGTCGCCCGAGGAATGGGCGGTGCGCACCGACCTGGCCGCCGCCTATCGCGCCGTGGCGATGTACGGGTGGGACGACCTGGTCTTCACCCATATCTCCGCGCGGGTGCCCGGGCCGGAACACCACTTCCTCATCAACCCGTACGGGATGATGTTCGAGGAGATCACGGCTTCGAGCCTCGTGAAGATCGACCTCGCGGGGAACAAGGTGATGGACTCGCCCTTCGAGATCAACCCCGCGGGCTTCACGATCCACAGCGCCGTGCACGAGGCGCGCGAGGATGCGCAGTGCGTGATGCACCTGCACACGATGGAGGGCGTGGCGGTGTCGTGCCAGAAGGAAGGCCTGCGGCCGCTCTCGCAGCAGTCGCTCTTTCCATTGGCGAGCCTCGCGTACCACGACTACGAAGGCGTGGCGCTCAATCCCGAAGAGAAGAAGCGGCTCGTGGCGGACCTCGGTGACAAGGCGAGCATGATCCTGCGCAACCACGGCCTGCTCACCTGCGCTTCGACCGTGGCCGACGCGTTCCTCTACATGTACATCCTCCAGAAGGCGTGCGAGGTGCAGATCCGCGCGCAATCGGGGGGCGGCGAGCTCATCGAGGTGCCGCGGGCGATCGTGAACGGGATCCAGCAGGCGTCGAAGGCGGTGCTGCGGCAATCGGGCGGAATGATCGCGTGGCCGGGGATCCTGCGACGGCTCGACCGGCGCGATCCCTCCTGGCGCGCCTAGACCGGATCCGGGGTGGAGTGCCTGGTGGTGCGCGCTATGGAAGCTGTTCGCGTTCGATGCTGAACACGTAGCCGGCGCCCGCGCTCACCTTGGGCCACTTGAAAGGCAGCTTCGGATACGCGCGCTCGAGCGCGGCGCGATTGCGGCCGATCTCGACCATGAGAAGCCCGTGCGGATTCAGGTGCGCCTTGGCCTGCGCCAGGATCCGCCGCGTGTGCTCGAGCCCGTCGCGACCGCTCGCGAGGGCCATCTGCGGCTCGCGGCGAAACTCTTCGGGCAGCGTGCGCATGGAGGCCGCCGTGACGTAGGGCGGGTTCGACAGGATAAGGTCGTACCTGCGCCCGGCGAGCCCCGCGAAGAGATCCGATTCCACCAGGCGCACGCGGCGCGCGACCTTGTAGTGCGTCACGTTGCGCTTCGCCACTTCGAGCGCGCCCCGCGAGAGATCCGCGGCATCGACCTTCGCTTCCGGAAACGCGAGCGCCGCGAGGATCGCGAGGCACCCGGAGCCCGTGCACAAATCGAGCACCGAAATCGGGGACAGACCACGTTTTTCTGCCTTGCGGAAAAACGTGGTCTGTCCCCGTTTAAGGAGGAACTCCGCGATGAAAGAGCGCGGCACGATTACCCGCTCGTCCACGTAGAACCTGTGCGGCCCAAGCCACGCCTCGTTCAGGAGATAGGCCGCGGGCTTGCGCGTGCGCACTCGCGCGTCGAGGAGAGCCTTGGCCTTGCGGTAGCGGGCTTCGGTGAGGGGCCCGTCGAGGTGGGGATTCAGCTC
>DATBEA010000253.1:0-7108 GCA_036276215.1 Usitatibacter sp. | reverse complement strand
CGGCCGCCACGGTTGCGCTGTTGGCGACGACATCGGCAAGGCCCGGCGCGGGATCGGGCCATGCGCGCGCAGCGAGATTGGCGTGGACGATGAAGTCCAGAAGCTCGCGATAGACGATGACGTCGTCGAAGTGAGTCGGATTCGTGGCATCGACCGAAGGGTCCGAGGCGGCTTCGGCAAAGAAGTCGGTCGCGTTCTCGTTCGACAGTTCATGCGCGTTCGCGGGAAGCGGCATCTTTTGCACGCCGGCGCTCGTCCATGCTCCCAAGCCCGAGACACCGTGGCTGATGAGAACGTACGCGACGTCGTTCTTCGTAGGGGCGCCGAAATCGGTGACCTTGAGCATCAGCGCCCGGGTGGCGAGGTACTCGCTGTCTTTGGTATGCCGGCCATTCAGTTCCCGGCACGTGTTCCCAGCGCCGAGCCCGGGAGACCAAGACGCCGCATTGGTCGTGCATTGCACCATGCTTGCGGCGTTCGCCTGCGTGAGACTTCCCGCAGCGCCCGTGTAGACACGGTATGAGATCTTCCAGCCCCACGCATCGAACGCCTGGTCGCGGGAGAGCCCAATCGTGCGCCAGGGGACCGTCCCGGCGGGCGAATTGCACGTGGGCGTTGGCCCAATCGGATCCGCATCCCCCGTGTCGAGCGCCGGATTGGCGGGGCAAGGCAGATTTCCCGATGCGCCCGCGTACTGCTCGAGGGCGAACTGCGCCGCAGCGAGATGCGCTGCGGTGTCCGCGCTTTGGGCGGTCACGCGTTTGTGACCGAAGAGACCGGTAAACGCAATGATCGCGCCGACGATCAGCACGAGCATCACGGCGACGAGGAACAAGCTCACGCCGCGCTGCGATCGCATCATGAATGCGAGCGTGGGCCCAGTGCCGCCTTGTTGATCACCGTGAGGAGGGTGGGACGAGAGACGATGTCGTCGAAATGGCTCGCGCCCGCCACGTCAGAAAGAGCGTCGTCGACGTAGTACCCCCCGAGCGCGAGGTTCGCGTAGTTCTTCCCCTCTTCGCTGCCATCGGTCGTGATGGACGTGGAAACCTGTCCCGTGTTGAGCATCGCACCGCCGCCGGATTCACCGTGGCTGATGACGACGTAGGCAGCGCCGGTCGCGGGTATTGCAGCCGTATCCATGATCGCGACGCCGGCGAGATTCCTGACGATGAGGCCCTTGGTCGCGAGGAAAGCTTGAGGCGTGTTGCATGTGGCAATCGTTGCCGCGGTGCACGCGGCGCAACTCGCGACGGAACTGGTGGTGTCGCCACCCGCAGGATCGCAATTGGACATGTCCAGCGCATTGTCTGTGGCAAGGTTGGCCTTGATGCGATAGGTCAGGCGCCGATCCCAGCCATCCATGATGTCGGCTTCGGTGATCCCCAGCGCAACCCACGGCACCACGCCGTTGGTCTCGTTGGTGCAGCCTCCAGGATCGCGAACGCCCTCGATTCCGGCATTAGCGCCACCTGAAGCGACGGAACCATCCGCAGGGCATGGCAGGCGCTTCTGCAGCATCACATACTGGATAAGCGCGGTATCGACCGTCGCCATTCGCGTGGCAGTTGTGGAACGACGCTGTTGCATCGTGATCGCGCGCGTGGCGAGCGCCGCCATCGCGATGAGGATGCCCACGATGGCGATGACGACGACCAGCTCGATCAGCGTGAAGCCGCGCGCGTTGCGCATGAAAAGCCGTAGGGCCGAAGAATGGGCCCTATCATACCGATGCTCGGGCGCTAGGCGAGCACCATCCGGTTCACGTCCAGGCCCTCGGCGTAGGGCACGCCGATCATCCGGCCCTGCATGTGGGCGAACTCCCGGTACATCTCGGTATCGAGGCCGCGGCCGCCGAACTGGCTCGCGTGCGCGGTGATCGCATGCATCTTCGCGTCGATCGTGTCGCTCACGTCCACGTAGGCGCGCGGATGGAACGAGACGGGCACGGGGCGGCAGTTGGTCGGGTGGTACGAGAAGAAATCGAAGTAGCGCAGGCGCTGCGTGGGCAGGCACGCGTTGTAGATCAGCAGGTGGTCGTTGTGGAAGTCGGCGTTGCTGTGGGTGAGGACCGCCGCGGGCTCGTGCTCGCGGATCGCGGCGTCCAGCATGCCGACCAGGTCACAGGTCTTCATGTCCTCGAGGCGTTGGGGCCCGCCGTCGAGGAGCAGGCGCATCTCGCAGCCCAGGATTTTCGCGCCGCGCTTGGCTTCCTCCAGGCGCACCTCGAAGTCCTTGGGGATGGAGGCGACCACCATCACCACGCGGGCGCCCTCCTTCGCGAGCTTGGCGAGCGTGCCGCCGATGCCGATCTCCAGGTCGTCCGGATGCGCGCCGATCGCGAGGACGGTGCGGCCCGCGTATCTCGAGGCGAGCGATTGCTTCTGCGGCTGGATCGCGACGTCGCAGTCCCTCTTCATGGCGAGCTCCTTTCGCCCGCGCCGGTATCCCAGGCGGGGATCTTGTACAGGTAGAGCGTGAAATCGTTGGGCAGGTACGAGTGGTCGATGCGTGCCGCCGGCGTGAGGTCGAGCCCCGCCTCGAGCGCCTTGCAGGGATCCACGTAGATGCGACCCTCGGCCGGAGTCGGCGAGCGTTCGCTCAGGAAATTCATCGCGGCGCCCACGCGGGCATGGCTGAAGAGCCGGTCCACCGTCGGGCGAAGCCGATCGCGCCCACCCACGGAGTCGAGCCCGAAGAGGCCGCTCGCCACCACGTAATCGTAGTGCTCGTCCGGCTCCCAATCGAGCGCGTCGCCCGCGAGGAAGCGGCCTGCCGCGGGCTCGAAGCGCTCGCGGCAGCGCTCGACCATGGGCTCGCAGATGTCGAGGCCCGTGTACACCGGCTCGATCCCGCGATCGAGGAGGAATGCGAGGAAATCGCCGAAACCGCACCCGACGTCCAGGACGCGGCTGCCGTCGAAGTCGCCCAGCGAGAGGAGCGCCTCGAAGCGCTTCTCCTGCGAGGATTTGTTGCGGAAGCCGAGTCCCCGATGGTCGTAGCCGTAGCGACGCACCTTGTCCGCATACCAGCGGGCGGGATCTTCAGGCGGCGAGGAGCTCATGGCGCTCGGCGTAGGCGGCGCGGACGATCTCGGCGCTCGCGGGACCGCAGTTGAAGAGCAGGTCCAGCACCGACAGCCCCTTCATGAACGGTGCCGCGCCGGCTTGCGCGTAAACCGGATGCGCGAACTGCTGCCACTCGACACCCATGTGCGCGGATGCGAAGGCTTCCTTGTCGAGGTACTCGCGCGAGCCGCCCATGCCTCCCAGGAAGGCCTTCGCGCCCACGCGCTGGCAGACGTCCAGCAGCAGCGCCGATTTCTGGCCCTCGCACGCGAGCGACGAGCTGCGCACGAGCGGCGTCTCGATGGCGAGCGCTTCGCGCACGAATTCCAGCGTGGCGATGTTCAGGTCCACGAGCTTGTCCCAGCGCGCATGCAGGATCTCGCGCAGCTTCGGCGCGTAGAGATCGAAATGCGGCGACTTCCGATACGCGTAGCGCAGCGTCTGGAAATGATTCGGGCCCCACCAGCGCGCGCCCGAGAAGTCCGCGGGATTGTCCACGCTCTTGTCGATGATCTTTTCCTTCTGCGAGAGCTGCACCACGGGCACGGTGAGCCACTTGGTGTCGTCCTCGAGCCGGACCATGCAGCGGTTCTGGTAGTTGCGCCGCTCGAACTGCACGTGATCGAGCAGCACGAACATGTCGGCCCGGATCATGCGGTCGAAGTAGCCCAGCCAGGGCATGAAGTTCGGCTGGTGGATGGCAACGAGCATCGGTTCTCCCGGGCGGCATGCGGCGATTCGATGCCTTGGAGGCTAGAGGTCCAATCTTTCGGGGTCGTCTTCGCGGACTAGTCCGGACGGACCACCCGGTGGCCGGATCGCGCCATCGGCAGTTATTCCTCCGGCACTACAGTGGGATCGTGTCCTACGGTCACTTCGCCCCGATGCCACAGCAGATTCCGAAGCAATCAAGAGCGGTACCCGCGGTCCTCATGGGCGGGGTGAACCTCGTGCGCTGCCTGGGACTCGCCGCAATCCCCGCGGTGGTCGCCACCCCCGACCGTGACGAGCCCGCCCTCGCCTCGCGATATTGCCGCGAGGCCGTGATCCTTCCTTCTTATGACCGGCCCGATGCCGCCGCGGCGGCGCTCGAGCAGCTGGGCGAGCGGCTCGCGCAGGAACATGGCGTTCGCGTCCCCTTGCTCTATGGCAGCGACGACGCGCTCGGTCTGATCTATGCCCATCGCGAGCGGCTTGGCCGCGTCTTCCGGGTGCTCCTCAACGATCCCGACGTGGCGGAAGCGCTGCTCGAAAAGGACCGCTTCCAGGCCTTCGCCGAGTCGCGCGGCCTTCCCGTGCCTCGGCGGCTTTCGTGGGACGAGCTCTACGCGCACAACGGACCTGTGGTCGTGAAACCCTCCGCCAAGGCCGACTGGTACGACTCGCCGCTCAAGAAGCGGCTCTTCGGGGACTCGAAGGCGCTCATCTTCGCGAACGGCGCCGAGGCCGCGGCGCACTCCGGAGTGGCCCTGTACCGCGAGCAGCTCACTTGCCAGGAATACATCCCCGGCGACGACACCTGCATCGGCTCCTACCACGCGGTGGCCGACGAGAACGGCACCGTGCTCGACGACTTCGTGGGACGCAAGGTGCGCACGCATCCGCCGCGCACGGGCGAGAGCTCGTTCATCGAGCTCGTGCACGACGAGGAGCTTCGGGAGCTGGGCGCGCGCATCGCCGCGCAGGTGCCGCTGAAGGGCGTCTTCAAGATGGATTTCAAACGCGACCCGGGCACCGGCCGCTGGTACCTTCTCGAGGTGAACGCGCGCTGCAACCTCTGGCACTACCTCGGCGTGGCCAACGGCATCAACCTCCCTCGCGTGGCGTGCGAGTACGCGGCGCTGGGGAAGCGGCCGCAATCGCGAACGCCCTATCGCACGGCCTTCCGCTGGCTTTCCCTCGAGCTCGACGCGCGCGCCTTCCTTCAGCTGCGGCGCGAGGGCTCGCTCGGCCTGGGGGCCTGGCTCGCCTCGATCCTCAAGTCGCGCAACGTCTACAACGTCTTCGCCTGGAGCGATCACGGCCCCTGGCGTCGTTTCTGGTCCCAGCGCTTCACTCGCCGCGCCGTGCGCGGTGGTGGGCGCGTCATCGACATGGTGCGGCAATGGCGATCTACGGCATCCTAGGCGACATCCACGGCAACCGCGAGGCGCTCGCCGCTTCCCTGGGCTACCTGCGCGACCACGGCGTGCAGCGCATCGTATGCGTGGGCGACATCGTGGGCTACAACGCCGATCCCGACGAATGCGTGGCGATGCTGCGCGAGCACGAAGCCGTCTGCATCGCCGGCAACCACGACCTCATCGGAACCGGCGTGCTGGGCTTCGAGCGCTGCTCGAACAAGGCCATGCATTCGCTCAAGCGCACTCGCAGGGCGTTGGCGCCGGTGACCTCCGAGTGGCTGCGCGCCCTGCCCTCGCACCGCGTGCTCGAGGAGCGCTTCCTCCTCACCCACGGCGGCGTGCGCGACGTCCAGCAGTACATGACCCGTCCGCGCCACTTCGTCGAGAACGTGCAGTACCTCCGCCGCGACTTCCCGGGGATCCGGATCTGCTTCTTCGGCCACACCCACGAGCAGCGCGTCTTCGAAGTGGATGGCGAGCGCACCTGCGAGATCGACGCCGGCCAGCGCACGGAGCTCCAGCCGGGCCGCGAGTATTTCGTGAACCCCGGATCGGTGGATGCCTCGCGCAAGCGCGCCCACAAGATGGCCGAGCTCGCCATTTTCGACTCGGAACGCCTTGCAATGCACTTCGCGCGCATCGCCTACGACGAGCGCGCAACCGAGGCCAAGGCCGAAGCGAGCGGTTACCGCATCGATCGCTGGCGGGACCGTCTTTACGACGTGCAGCGGCGCTTCATCGGCCCGCGCCACGTGGAGACCCACGCGCCCTGAGCCGTTCGGCAGGGGCGAGGCTCCCGCGCTGTAGGACTCGGCGCGGATGATGACAACGGCAACGCAACGGCGCGCACATTCCAGCGAGGCCCGGTCCAACCGTTCAATGAGCTTATTCATCGAACGGACAATGAAAAATCGAACCGAACTACCCGCGGCGGACCTCTACGTCCTGCTGCAACGCGAGCTGCGACGGCGACAGCCAGCGCAGTGCCAATCGTGCTTCATGCAGCTTCCGTTTCGCGTCGATCGACGCGACGCGGACGCGCCCAATTGGGAGGTCGTGGCCCCGCCCCTGTGCGACCACGGCTGCGCGGAGGTGATCGAGGACCTTGTCTTCGAGTTCGGGCTTCAATACGACCTGAAGCCCGACGACGAGAGGGGGGCGCACTAGGGGCGAGGAATATGGCGGAGAGGGAGGGATTCGAACCCCCGGAACCTTGCGGTTCAACAGATTTCGAGTCTGCCGCAATCGACCACTCTGCCACCTCTCCGGGTCGAGCCCGCCATTATAGCGGCCCGGCCTTGCTGCGGCGACCTCTTTTGTCAGAAATGGCTTACATGGCGACGGGCCTTGGGCGGACAGACTCGGGGGTGTGCGAAGGCGAAGCTGTCCCTGCCGCACTGAAATGATTGGTTCCCCAGATGTCGATTTCTGAAACACCCCGCCAGCCCGAGCGCAAGCTGCGTTCGCTGGGATGGCAGGGGCAGTTGGACCAGGCCACCCGTCCCGAGGCCGTGCTCGCGGTCGCGCGCGATTACCTCGCGCAGATCAGCCCCGAGGAAGTCGCGCAGCTCCCCGAAGATTGCCGTCCCGGAAGGCTCGTGGACGCGGAGGATGTCGCGGATTACGCCTTCGAGCTCGGGCGCCGCCAGTCGTCGCCCGACGCACCCGAGATCATGCACAAGCTCTCGGCCTTCTTCGGTGACGCCTCGAACCGCCTTTCGCAGATCCTCGCCGAATCTCAGGACGCCGCCTCGTAGGATCGCCGCTCTTCGGGCGGCTTCACGTGATGGAAGGTCGCGAGCAGCATGAGGTCGTACGCGATCTTCACGCAGCCCGCCGCTACCAACGGCCACCCGAACGATGAGACCGTGAGCAGGTAACCCGCAAGGAGCGGGCTTGCCGCCGAAGCCATGCTTC
>DATBEA010000252.1:0-1500 GCA_036276215.1 Usitatibacter sp. | reverse complement strand
GCCAGCGTCCGGAGCTCTGGCGACTCTACAACCTGCGCCACTCGCCGGGCGAGAGCTTCCGGGTCTTCCCCCTCTCCAACTGGACCGAGCGCGACGTCTGGCGGTACATCGAGCGCGAAGGGATCGAGGTGGTCCCGCTCTATCTCGCCGCGCCGCGACCCGTCGTGCGCCGCGGCGAAGGCTGGCTCATGGTGGACGACGCTCGCATGCGCCTCGCGCCGGGCGAGAAGGCCGAGACACGCATGGTGCGTTTCCGCACCCTGGGCTGCTATCCGCTCACCTACGGGTTCGAGTCGAACGCATCGAGCGTGGCCGAGATCGTCGAGGAGCTTTCGCGCGCCACGACCACGGAACGCCAGGGCCGCGCCATCGACCACGACGCAGCCGCCTCCATGGAACGCAAGAAGTCGGAGGGCTACTTCTGAGCCTCGTGCGCCTCATCGCGTGCGGCAGCGTCGACGACGGCAAGAGCACGCTGATCGGGCGCCTGCTGAACGACGCGCACGGTCTGCCCGACGACGAAGTGGCCACGCTCGCCGCGGACTCCCGCCGGGTGGGCACGAGGGGCGGCGAGATCGATTACGCGCTCGCGCTGGACGGTCTCGCCGCCGAACGCGAGCAGGGAATCACCATCGACGTGGCCCACCGATACTTCTCGACGGCCACGCGAAGGTACATCCTCGCCGACGCCCCGGGCCACGAGCAGTACACCCGCAACATGGCGACCGCGGCCTCCCGGGCCGACCTGGCGCTCGTGCTGGTGGACGCCCGCAAAGGTGTGGTCGCGCAGACCCGCCGGCACACCTGCCTGCTTGCGCTCCTCGGCGTGCCGGAGGTCGTGCTCGTCGTGAACAAGATGGACCTTGCCGGGTATTCACGCGAGGCCTTCGAGGCGATCACTCGCGACTATGCGGAATTCGCCGCGAAGGCCGGGCTGGGTTCCGCCGGCGCGATTCCCACGTGCGCGACGCTGGGCGAAAACGTCGTGGCTCGGGCGGAGTCGATGCCCTGGTATGCCGGTCCCTCGGTGATGGAGCGCCTCGAGGAGACGAGAGTGGACGGCGAGCGCGTGGCCCGCGGCGGCTTTCGCATGCCGGTGCAGAGCGTGATGCGCTTCGACGATGGAACGCGCGCCTATGCCGGGATGGCCTCGGGCGCGGACTTGGCACGTGGCGAGCGAGTCGTGGTGCTGCCTTCGGGGCGCGAGGCGCAGGTCGATGCGATCCTCGGGCCTTCGGGTGAGCTCCCACGCGCCGCGGCAGGCCAATCCGTTGCCCTCAAGCTCTCGGAGCACCTCGACGTCTCGCGCGGCGACCTCGTGTGCGCGGCGTCGCGGCCCGCATCGGTGGCGACGCAGTTCGACGCCCACGTCATATGGATCGGTGACGAGCCCCTCCTTCGCGGTCGCGACTACCTCGTGAAGTGCGGCACGCGAAGCGCCACCGCCACCGTGTCGCCCGTGCGGCACAAGCTGAACGTCGAGACGCTGGAGAAGATCGC
>DATBEA010000251.1:0-4309 GCA_036276215.1 Usitatibacter sp. | reverse complement strand
CATGGAAAACATCCGCCTCATCATCGGTCTCGGCAATCCGGGCAAGAAGTACGACCACACCCGCCACAACGCGGGATTCTGGTGGGTGGATGCGATCGCCGGCAGGAAGCGCGCGTCGTGGTCGAAGCAGGGCAAATTCTCCGGCTGGACCACGCGCGTGGACGAGGACGGCCATGACTTCTGGCTCCTCAAGCCCGACACCTACATGAACGAGAGCGGCCGCAGCGTCGCCTCCTTCACCCATTTCCATCGCATCGAGCCCGGCCAGATGCTCGTGGTGCACGACGAGCTGGACCTGCCGCCCGGCACCGTGAAGCTCAAGAAGGGCGGCGGCACCGGCGGCCACAACGGCCTCACCGACATCGTCGATGCGCTCGACACGAAGGACTTCTGGCGCCTTCGCATCGGCATCGGCCACCCCGGGCACAAGGACCTGGTCGCCGACTACGTGCTGCACGAAGCGCGCCGCGAGGAGCGGGAGCTCATCGAGCCGCCCTTCGAGCGCAGCCTCGACCTGCTGCCGAGGCTTGCGACCGGACGCCTCACCGACGCGATGACGTGGCTGCACACGAAAGTGGCTGCTCCGGCGGACGCCGTCGCCATTCCCGCGAAGGCGGGAACCCAACCCAAGCCGCAAGGAGATTCCTGAGTGACGCTTCAATGCGGCATCGTCGGCCTTCCCAACGTGGGCAAGTCCACGCTCTTCAATGCGCTCACCAAGGCGGGGATCGCGGCGGAGAACTATCCCTTCTGCACCATCGAGCCGAACGTGGGCATCGTCGAGGTGCCGGACGCGCGCCTGGACAAGCTCGCGGCGATCGCCAAGCCCGAGAAGGTGCTTCCCGCGGTGGTGGAGTTCGTCGACATCGCGGGCCTCGTCGCCGGCGCCTCCAAGGGCGAGGGCCTGGGCAACCAGTTCCTCGCCAACATCCGCGAGACCGCGGCCATCGCGAACGTCGTGCGGTGCTTCAAGGACGACAACGTGATCCACGTCGCGGGCAAGGTCGATCCCATCTCGGACATCGAGGTGATCCACACCGAGCTGGCGCTCGCCGACATGCAGTCGGTGGACAAGGCGCTGCAGCGCTATGGCCGCAACGTCCGCGCCGGCGAGAAGGACGCGATCAAGCTCGTGGCGCTGCTCGAGCGCATCCAGAAGGCGCTGGACGGCTTCCATCCCGTGCGTGCGATGGGGCTCACGGCCGATGAGATGCTCCTCTTGCAGCCGCTGCAGCTCCTCACCGCGAAGCCCGCGCTCTACATCGCCAACGTGGACGAGAAGGGCTTCGAGAACAATCCGCTCCTCGATCGCGTGACGGAATACGCGAAGAAGGAAGGCGCTCCGGTGGTGACGATTTGCGCGAAGCTGGAGGCGGAGATCGCCGACCTTTCGGGCGAGGAGAAGGCGGTGTTCCTCGCCGACACCGGCCTCGCGGAGCCGGGCTTGAATCGGCTCGTTCGCGCCACCCACGACTTGCTGGGCCTGCAGACCTACTTCACGGCGGGTCCGAAGGAAGTGCGCGCCTGGACCGTGCGCAAGGGCGCGACGGCCCCCCAAGCCGCCGGCGTGATCCACACCGACTTCGAGAAGGGCTTCATCCGCGCCGAGGTGATCGCCTACGACGACTACGTGAGCCTGGGCGGCGAGGCGAAGGCCAAGGAGTCCGGCAAGATGCGCCTGGAGGGCAAGGACTACGTCGTGAAGGACGGCGACGTGATGCACTTCCGCTTCAACGTCTGATGGCACCAAAAGGCCGAGACGCGCGTCGCTAAGGGGCGCATGATGCGCCCATGGGCGCACAACCCGCTGCCGTGCTGGTCGCCGAAGCCTCCGCCCCCGGGGAACGCGGTGCCGTCCTCGACCCCATCGAGCGGGTCTCCGAGATGTGCTTCGGCCTCTTCATGGCGCTCACCTTCGTGGGGGCGGTGTCCGCCGCGACCCCCGGGGACGATCCCGGCCGCACGCTGCTCTTCACCGCGCTGGGCTGCAACCTCGCCTGGGGCCTGGTCGACGCCGTCATGTACCTCGTGCGCACCATCACCGACCGCGGCAAGCGCCTCACCCTCGCGCTTCACGTGAAGGCGGCGCCGGACGCGGCCACGGCAAGGCGGGTGCTGCACGAGGAGCTCCCGCCGCTGCTGAACCAGCTCCTGAGCGCCACGGAGATCGAGGCGATCCGCTCGCGCCTGGTCGGTGCCACGCTTCCCGAGAGGCCCCGCCTCAACCGGCGCGACTTCACCGGCGCCCTGGGCATCTTCATCATCGTCGTGCTCTCGACATTCCCGGTGGCGCTGCCGTTCGTGATCCTGGACGACATTCCCAACGCGCTCCTGGTCTCGCGCATCCTCACGCTGGCGATGCTCTTCGGCGGGGGCGCGGCCCTCGGCGCGCACGCGGGCTACGGCGGATGGAAGGCGGGCTTCGCGCTCACCGTGCTCGGCGTGGTGCTCACCGCCGCGATCATCGCGCTTGGCGGATGAGGGTCGCGGCGGGGCTCGCCGCGGCAGCCCTGGCGGCAGCGGCACCGCCGGCCTGCGCAGAGGGATGGGATCTCGCGGCAACCGGCTATTGGAACGTCCCGCGCGGCGAGAGCGATTTCGCCTCGGGCATCTTCACGGCCGACCGCGGAGCCCTGCACCTGGAGGCGCGCGCGAACTACGAGGCCATCCACGCCCAATCGGCATTCGTCGGCTGGACGTTCTCCACGGGTGAATCGCTCAAGCTCGAGGCCACGCCGATAGTGGGCGGAGTTTGGGGATCGACGCATGGCGCGATCGCCGGCTTCGAGGCGTCGGCCACCGCCGGGAAATTCGACGGCTACATCGAGGCCGAGTACGTCCGCGACAGCGCGAGCCGGGACTCGGACTACACCTATGCGTGGAGCGAGCTGGGATACCACCCCATCGAGCCGTTGCGGCTGGGGCTGGTGGCCCAGCGCACCCGGATCTATGGGGGCGAGCGCGAGCTGCAGCGCGGCGGCTTCGCCCAGTGGACGCATGGCCCCGCGACCCTCTCCGTCTACTGGTTCAACCCGGGCTCTTCGGACCAGGTCGTGATCGGGGCGCTGGGCGTCGCCTTCTGAGCGCCGATCTAGTAAAATTGCCGGTTCGGCGAGTTAGCTCAGTGGTTAGAGCAGCGGAATCATAATCCGTTGGTCCGGGGTTCAAATCCCTGACTCGCCACCAAATCCCAAAGCCCGCCTCCGAGCGGGCTTTTTCTCGTGCGCGACGCACGCACAGGCCATGGGGCGCCGCGTCTACCCGGTCGGGCTGCGCGATCCTGCGTGGGTCACGCCGGCCTCCCGCGCCGGGTCCGGCACGACCTCGATGATGGTCGGCAGGTTGAGGCTGCGCCACAGCCCGGCGGGATGCATGCCGCGCCGAAGGAGACGGCCGGCGACCATCGTCACGATTCGTGCGATGTCCACGACCGGGCGGAAGTGGCTGCGGCGCGACGCGGCCGGGTAGATGCCCGGAATCGAGACCGCGGCGGTGCGCACGCCGCGCGCGCCCGCGGCGATCAGCACCTCGCTTTCGAACACGAAGCGGCCCCACGACACGTCCGCGTGCGACAGCTGCGCGAGCAGGTGCGCCGGATAGACGCGGAAACCCGACTGCGTATCGGCGATGGCCTCGCCGGCGGCCCAGGAGATCCAGAAGCGGGCGAACTGGTTCGCATAGTAGCGGCTGGGCGGGAAGTTGCGCTTGTCGTGCAGGCGCGACCCGATCACGATCCGCTTGGGAAAGAGGTCGGCCACGTGCAGCAGGCGGCCGATGTCCTCCGGGTTGTGCTGGCCGTCGCCGTCGAGCGTCACCACGCGCGCGGCGCCCCGTGCCATCGCGTAGTCCAGGCCGCGCCAGAGGCTCGCCGCTTTTCCGAGGTTGCGCTCGCTGGCGAGGACAGTGATCGGCAGGTGCGCGAGTTGCGCGCCCGTTCCGTCGGTTGAGCCGTCGTCCACGACGATCACATGCGGCGTGGCGGCGAGCGCGCGCTGCACGAGGCCGCGGATGGTGGCCGCCTCGTTGAACGCGGGGATGACGACGAAGGTGGACGCAGTCGTGCTCACGTCGTAACGCGGATGTCGACTTGGCGCTTGCGCCATGCGCGAAAGGCCGTGGGCCATTGGGCTATGAAATTGACGTAGTAGATCACGCGGAAGAGGTACAGGCGGGGGCGCACGGGCCCGCCCCGGAAGACGTCCCCGGCGAGGAGCGACACAACCGCGGACTGCACGCCGAGAAAGTCGCGCGGCGCCATGAAGAGCTTGCGAATCACGGGGCTCGTCATCCGGTAGATTATCCAGGAAAA
>DATBEA010000250.1:0-1956 GCA_036276215.1 Usitatibacter sp. | reverse complement strand
GTGCTCTACTGGGTCTGCCAGAACCTGCTGTCGATCGTGCAGCAGTGGCACATCAACAAGACGCTCGCCCGCGAGGCGAAGGCCAAGGCGCGGCGCTAGCGCCGGCGCCCGGCGCGGCCATCGCGGCGATCGCGACGGCGCCCGGTCGCGCGGGCATCGGCGTGGTGCGGCTTTCGGGGCGCGGCGTGAGGGATATCGCCGCGGCCCTGCTTGGCAACGTCCCCGCCGCGCGTCACGCGACGCTCGCGGATTTCCGCGATGCGCAGGGCGCGCTCATCGACCAGGGCATCGCGCTCTTCTTTCCCGCGCCGGCCTCGTACACGGGCGAGGACGTCCTCGAGCTCCAGGGCCATGGAGGGCCCGTGGTGATGTCGCTATTGCTGCGCCGCTGCGTGGAGCTTGGCGCACGACACGCCGAGCCCGGGGAATTCACGCGGCGCGCATTCCTCAACGACCGGCTCGACCTGGCCCAGGCCGAGAGCGTCGCGGACCTCATCGAAGCCTCGAGCGAGGAAGCCGCGCGCGGCGCGGCGCGTTCTCTTGCGGGAGAGTTCTCGCGGCAGGTGGAGTCGATCGCGGAGGCACTCCTCGAGCTTCGCATGCACGTCGAAGCGTGCATCGACTTTCCCGAGGAAGAGATCGATCCGGACGATCGCCGCGCCCAGGACGAGCGGCTCGAGGGTGTGCGCCGTGAGCTGTCGGCGCTGCTCGCGAATGCCGAGCAGGGCGCGGTGCTACGCGAGGGGCTCACGGTCGCGCTCATCGGCCCACCCAATGTCGGCAAGTCGAGCCTGTTGAATCGCCTCTCGGGCGAAGATCTCGCCATCGTGACGCCCGTCGCCGGAACGACGCGCGACTACGTGCGCGCCACGGTGAGCGTCGAGGGCGTGCCGATTCATCTCGTCGATACCGCAGGGCTTCGCGAGACGACCGACGAGGTGGAGCGCATCGGCATCGATCGCGCGTGGCAGGCGGCGCGCAGCGCGGGCGCCGCGCTCTTCATCTCCGAGCGGGGCGTCGATGCCGCGGAAGAAGCGCGCCTGCTCGCACGTCTTCCCGCGGACATCCCGGTCGCCCGGGTGACCAACAAGATCGACCTCACCGGCGAGCGCCCACGCGCGGAAGCGGGCGCGCGCGGGCCTTCGCTCTTCATTTCGGCGAAAACCGGAGAGGGCGTGGCATCCCTAAAGGCCTGGCTGCTCGAAGTCGCGGGCTGGAAGCCCCATGGCGAAGGGATCTTCGTTGCACGCGAGCGCCACCTGGCAGCTTTGCGGGCTGCTAGTGAGCGCTTGCAGACAGCTTCCCAGTCGAAGGCGTACGAGCTGGTCGCCGAAGAGCTCAGGCTCGCCCACGACGCCCTCGGAAGCATCACCGGCGCGGTCCGTGCCGACGACCTGCTAGGCGCGATCTTTTCGCGATTCTGCATCGGCAAGTGAGGGTGTTCCACGTGGAACCGCCCGGCCTCCGCTTGGCGCCGCATGCCTGTCCTCGTTCCACGTGGAACGTTGGGCCGCGAGCGCCTTTCCCGTAGAATTGCGGCTGTTCCCCTTCGCTTCCCTCCCGAGATGGTTTTCCCCGATCGTTTCGACGTGATCGTCATTGGTGGCGGCCATGCCGGCACCGAAGCC
Organism: Usitatibacter sp.; assembly: GCA_036276215.1. Lineage (GTDB taxonomy): Bacteria > Pseudomonadota > Gammaproteobacteria > Burkholderiales > Usitatibacteraceae > Usitatibacter. The sequence goes on along the minus strand of DATBEA010000250.1, from coordinate 328 downwards.
GCGCTCGCAGCCGCCCGCACAGGCGCGCGCACGCTGCTGCTGACCCACGCCCTCGAAACGCTGGGGCAGATGTCGTGCAACCCGTCCATCGGAGGCATCGGCAAGGGACACCTCGTGAAGGAGATCGACGCCTTGGGCGGCGCGATGGCGCTTGCCACGGACGAGGCCGGCATCCAGTTCCGGACGCTGAATGCATCGAAGGGACCGGCCGTGCGTGCCACGAGGGCGCAGGCGGACCGGGTCCTGTACCGGCGAGCCATCCGCCGGCGCCTGGAGGCCCAGGCGGGCCTCTGGCTCTTCCAGTCGGCCGTTGACGACCTCATTGTCC
>DATBEA010000249.1:0-13752 GCA_036276215.1 Usitatibacter sp. | reverse complement strand
CGATCCTGGCGCCGCCGCCCCTTGCGCACCGCGCGGTCGAGCGACTCGAGGAACATCGTGCGGTTGGGCAGGCCCGTGAGCTGGTCCTGCATCGCCTTGCGCCGCATGTCTTCCTGCATGCGCTTCCTCTCGTCGATGTTGGCGAGCGCCACGAGGAGCGCCACCGTGCCGCCGTAGCGGATCGGCTGCGCCGAGAGCAGCAGCCAGAACTCGCGCCCCGTGAAGTCCTTGAAGTGCACCTCGTAGTCGCGCACCGACCCGTGCCGCGAGAGCGCCTCGGGCAGGGCCGCGCGGATGGCGGGATCCACGTGGAAGTCGGCGAGCGAGCGCCCCTCGATCGAGTCCACCGAGAGGGAGAACTGCTGCAGCGCGCGCTCGTTGGCATAGAGCAGTTGCTGGTCGCCCGCCCTCACGATCACGAGCGGCATGGGCGCCGACTCGATCAGGTGGCGAAGCTGCGCCTCGCTCTCGCGCAGCGTCTCCTGCAGCTTCTCGTTCTGCGCCACGAAACGCTGCGACACCATGATGCCGCCCACCAGCAGCGCGCTCGCGAGCGTGAGCATGCCGGCCAGCAGCACCGATTGCGCCGCGCGCTGCGCCTCGCCGAGCGTCGCGGCGATGGCATCCTCGAGGCGCCCGAGGGTCGCGTTGATGCGGCTGATGCGCTCCACCTGCTGCTCGACGGGAACCGCGTCGGGATTCTCGTGCAGCTCGCGCCCGATGGCGACCAGGTCGTCCACGCCCGCGTCGGCCCGCTCCCAGAGGAACATCGACTGGCGCACCGGCGCGAAATTTCGGAAGCGCTGGAAGAGCGTGATCATCGAGTCGATGTCGGCGGGATGGTTGCGCCCCTCGATGAAACCGGCACGCACCGCCGCGATGTCCGGCTGCAGGCTCGTGAGCTCGATGCGCGCCTTGCGATCGCCGATCGGGACCGCGATCGCGCGCTGGAAGGCCTCGTAGAGGGTCTCGTCGCGGGTGAGGGCGTAGCGCGAGAGGTAGTAGCTCGCATCCTTCTGCGCGCGCGACCACTGGCCCTCGGCACCCACGAAGGCGCGGCCGGCCGAGAGGAGCTCCACGCTGTAGACGGCCGAGATCAGCAGGCACACGACGATGCCCACGAAGAGCCAGACGATGAGCACCAGCCGCTTGCCGCGCGGACGCTGGGAATCGCTGAAAGGGCGGAACTTGCCGCTCATGACGACGCTGCTCTCCTGATGGTCTTGTCAGCCCGCCGGGGGGCCAAGCACGACCCCGCAAGGTGGAATTGACCCACAGTAGCAGCGTTCGTTCCACCCCCGGGAGGTGCCGGACGGAGGATCAATACCTTGATTTAACGGCAATTATGCGGTTTCCGGGACCCCTCGAAGGGGTGACGCCGCGGGGCATTCCGTGACGCTCGGCGCGGGGCGGCCGGTGAATTCGCTAGAATCGTCGGTTTTCCGCACGTGCCGATATCCCCATGAAATCCCTGTCCGTCCGCTCGATCCTCGAGGGGCAAGCGCCCTCCGCGGAGCCCGTCACCGTGAAGGGCTGGGTGCGAACCCGCCGCGATTCCAAGGCGGGACTTTCGTTCGTCCACGTGAGCGACGGCTCCTGCTTCCACCCGGTCCAGGTCGTCGTTCCCGCGGCCATGGCCAACTACGCTTCCGAGGTGCAGAAGCTCACGGCGGGCTGCTCGGTGGAGGCCACCGGGACGATCGTCCCCTCGCCGGCGAAGGGCCAGCCCTTCGAGATGCAGGCGACCGGGCTTCGCGTCGTGGGTTGGGTGGACGATCCCGACACGTACCCGATCCAGCCCAAGCCGCACACGATGGAGTTCCTGCGCGAGGTGGCGCACCTGCGCGCACGCACCAACGTGATCGGCGCGACCACGCGCGTGCGCCATGCGCTCGCCATGGCGATCCACCGCTTCTTCACCGAGGACGGGTTCGTGTGGGTGAACACCCCCATCATCACGGCCTCCGACGCCGAGGGCGCGGGCGAGCTCTTCCGCGTCTCCACGCTCGACCTCGCCAACCTGCCGCGCACGCCCGAAGGCAAGGTCGATTTCGCGCAGGATTTCTTCGGGCGCGAGGCCTTCCTCACGGTGAGCGGCCAGCTCAATGTCGAGACCTACTGCATGGCGCTATCCAGGGTCTACACGTTCGGGCCGACGTTTCGCGCCGAGAACTCCAACACGAGCCGCCACCTCGCGGAGTTCTGGATGATCGAGCCGGAGATCGCGTTCGCCGACCTCTCGGACGACGCGACGCTTGCCGAGCGCCTCCTCAAGTACGTGCTCGCCGCGGTGCTCGCCGAGCGGGCCGACGACATGGCCTTCTTCGAGGAGCGCATCGAGAAGGGCGTGATCGCGAAGCTCCAGGCGATCGTGGACAAGCCCTTCGTGCGCATGGACTACACCGAGGCGATCCGCATCCTCGAAGCGTCGAAGCAGAAGTTCGAGTTCCCGGTGAAGTGGGGCATGGACCTGCAGAGCGAGCACGAGCGCTTCCTCGCCGAGAAGCACGTGAACGGCCCGCTGATCCTCATGAACTACCCGAAGGAGATCAAGGCGTTCTACATGCGCCTGAACGACGACGGGAAGACCGTGGCCGCGATGGACGTGCTCGCCCCCGGCATCGGCGAGATCGTCGGAGGCTCGCAGCGCGAGGAGCGCCTCGACGTGCTCGACCGGCGAATCGTCGAGTCGGGCCTCGATCCGAATGCGTACGGCTGGTACCGCGACCTGCGCCGTTACGGCACCGTGCCGCACGCCGGTTTCGGCTTGGGATTCGAGCGCACCGTGGCTTACGTGACGGGGCTTTCCAACGTGCGCGACGTGATCCCGTTCCCGAGGACGCCGGGCAGCGCCCGCTACTGATACAGGCGCTTCACGCCCCCGACGAATCCGGCGGAGGTGCAATTGGCGCCGGTGAAGTGGGTGAAGCCCGCGAACCCGGTGTCGCTCATCGAGGCCGACGAGATCGTGACGAGCCCGGCGGGCGTGGCAGCGCTGCCGCATTGCACGGGGCCCGCCAGGGTCGCGAGCTGGCCCGCCTGCGTATAGGTCGCGTCGAGCAGGCACGCGCCGGCGCTCGCGTCCGTCCAGGAGAGCTGCACGCCGGATCCCGAGCCGGGCGTCGCCGTGAAAGCCACCGGCGCCGGCGCGAATATGCCCGTGTTGCCGCACGCCGATTCCAGCGGGAAAAGCCCGCCCGTGAACGTTCCGGAAAGGAACGCCGCGTTGCTGGACCATGTCTCGCGCTGCACCGTCTTGTTCACGGTGACGCCGTCGACCGTGTAGGCGAGCGAGATGAGGTCGGTGCCGCCGACGTACGCGATCCGCAGCGTGCCCACGGCGGTCGCCGAGAATGCGGCCTGGTCCGGCGCTCCGAGGTAGGGTCCCGTTGCGCTGTAGAGCGTTCCCGAGAACGCCTCGCCTACGAGCAGGTTCACCGGCGCACCCGTGTCCACCACGTTGCTCGCCACCCACCAGGCGGGCTTCCCGTCCGCGCCGTAGACGAAGAGCGCGGCGAAGATGTTGGCGCCCTGCTGCGTGAGGATGACTCCCCAGCCCGACTCGTCGGGCCTGAACCATACGCCCGTCGGATCGGGATTTATGCCGGAGCGCGCGGAGGCCTGGGACAGCACGCCGCCGAAGGTCTCGACATAGCCGCAGGACGAGGGCTGCGGCAGGTCGACCCGCGCATTTCCGGAGAATCCCGCGGCATTGGCGGTGATCTCCGAAACCGTCAACGTCCCGATCACGCTGGTCGGATTGCCGATGGGCCCGCAGGCAAGCGGACCCGTGAGCGTGGCCAGCACCCCCTGGCGCGAGTAGCTCGCATCGACGGTGCACGCGGTGTCGATCCCCGTGCCCCACGCGATGTTCACGTGATCGGGGGCGCTTCCGGCCGAAACGCTGAAGGACGCCGGCTGGGGCGGCGCCGGCAGCGGCACGGGCGCCGCGGGGCAGCGGCTGTCCGCGGGGCCGAGGGTCGTCAACCCGCCGCTGTACTGTCCGATCAGATCCTGCGCGTTCGCCGACCATGTTTGCGGCTGGAGGATCTTCGAAACCTGGACGCCGTCGATCGTGTACGTGACCGAGAGGATGCGCGACACGATGTTCGTGTAGGAGATCTGCAAAGTCCCCACGGGCGTGACCGCCACGCCGTGCGGATCGAAAGTCGCGGCCGAGAAGGCCGGGCCGGTGGTGCGGTAGAGGGTTCCGTTGGCCGCGGGCGGGATCTCGGGGAAGTCGGTCGTGGAGGCTGCCATGTTGCTTGCGACATACCAGACCGGCTTGTGGCTCGCGTCATAGGTGAAGATCACGGCGAAGGCCGTTTCGCCCTGCTGCGCTACTTCCAGGCCCCAGCCGGGTTGCGCGGGGTCGAACCAGAGGCCCGTCGGGTCGGAAATCATCCCCGCGGCCCGCCCCGGCCCGGAAACGAGGGTGAAGGCAAGCGCGGCGGCGGCCGCGGCTTTTCGGAGCGGGTTCATGGATTGGAATTATGCCCTGCCGCCCGTTGCGGATTCCGGGCGCCGCTTTCCGTCGGGCGGAACGCAAATGGCCTACAATTCAGCCCCACCAATCTGCACTTCGTCGCTTTGCGCTGGCCCCCTGCCGCGGGGTCGCTTAAGGTGGCGGAATCGAAAAGAAGACCGGCCCCCAGATGCCCCGCAAGTTACTGATCCTCCTGGCAATTCCCTTCGTGCTCGGCGCCTGCGGCCAAGGCCTTCCCGGGGGCCCCCAGGCCGCCACCACGACGCCCCCCACGCCGCTGCTGATCGCGCCGGAGGACGTGGCCACGGTGCGCAACAACACGCTCGCTTCCGGCCCCGCGATCACCGGCACGATCCAGCCCGAGCGGCGCGCGGACCTGCGCGCCGAAATTCCGGCGATGGTGGTGAAGGTCCTGAAGGAGAACGGCGACACGGTGAAGCGCGGCGACCTGCTCGCGACGCTCGACAACACGTCGATCCGCGATGCGCTCGCCTCGGCGGAAGCCTCCGAGCGTGCCGCCGAGCAGGCGCTCGACCAGGCCGCGCGCCAGCACGAGCGCATGAAGACGCTGCGCGGCTCGGGCATGGCCTCCGCGCAGGCGCTGGACGACGCCGAGGGCCGGCGCAATTCCGCGCAGAGCGACGTCGAGGCGGCGAAGGCGCGCCTGGTCGCCGCCCGCCAGCAGATGCAGCGCACCGAGGTCCGCGCGCCCTTCGACGGCGTGGTCACCGACCGCAAGGTCTCGCCCGGGGACACGGCGCAGGTCGGCAAGGAGCTGGTGAAGGTGATCGACCCGACCAGCATGCGTTTCGAGGCGATGGTCTCGGCCGAGCACGTGGGCGCGGTGAAGGCCGGCCAGACGGTGCATTTCCGCGTGAACGGCTACGGCGAGGAGGACTTCCAGGGCCGCGTTCGCCGCGTGAACCCGGCGGCCAATCCCACCACGCGCCAGGTCGAGGTGCTCGTGGATTTCGTGGGCGAAAAGCAGCCCAAGCTCGCGGGCCTCTACGCCGAGGGCCGCCTCGAGACCGAGAGCCGAGTGAGCCTCACGGTGCCCGCCACCGCGGTGCTTCGCGACGGCGACCGCGTCTCGGCGTTCCGCGTGAAGGACAACCGCCTGCAGAAAGTGCCGCTCGCCATCAGCGAGCGCGACCCGCGCACCGGCGACCTCGTGGTCGCCAACGGCCTCGCCGAAGGCGACCAGGTGATCCGCCACGCGAGCGGCTCGCTCAAGGACGGCCAACCCGTGAAGGCGCAGGGCGCGGGCAAGAGCTCCATGGCCGCGTCGATCGACGTGAGGTAGCGCGGTGCTGCTCTCCAATTTCAGCATCAGCCGGCCGGTCTCCACGGTCGTCATCATCATCGCGCTGATGTGCATGGGCTTCCTCGCCCTGCAGAAGCTGCGCGTGAACCAGATCCCGGACGTGGACATGCCGGTGATGGTGGTGACGATCCCCTATCCGGGCGCCTCCCCCGAGACCGTCGAGCGCGAGGTCATCAACCGCATCGAGAAGGCGCTGCAGAGCATCTCGCAGGTCTACCAGATCCGCTCCACGTCGGCCGAGAGCCAGGCGACCATCGTCATCCTCTTCAACTTCAAGAAGAACATGGTCGAGGCCTCCGACGAGATCCGCAACGCGATCGCGACGGTGCGCTACAAGCTTCCGGTGGAGATGCGCGAGCCGATCCTTACGCGCATCGACCCCTCCGCGCAGCCGATCATGCAGATCGCGCTTTCCTCGAGCAACCAGTCGCACGCCGAGATCTCGCGCCTTGCCGAGGACCAGCTCGCCGACAAGTTCCGCGGCATCGACGGCGTGGCGGTGGTGCAGGTGAACGGGTCGCTCAGCCGCGAGCTGTCCGTGCTGCTCCATGCGGAGAAGCTGCGCGAGTTCAATACCTCCGTGACCGACGTGGTGAGCGCGCTGCGCGCGCAGAACACGACCGCGCCGGTGGGCCGCGTGAAGGGCACGCTCGACGAGCAGAGCATCCGCCTCGTGGGGCGCATCGAGAGACCGAGGGACTTCAACGACATCGTGCTCAAGCGCAACGCCGCGGGCGACATCGTGCGCCTTGGGCAGGTCGCCACGGTGGAGGACGGCTTCGCCGAGCTCTCGGGCTTCAGCCTTCGCAACGGCCACCCCAACGTCGGCATCTCCGTCACGCGCTCGCGCGACGCGAGCACGGTCACGGTCGCGGCCAAGATCCGCGCCATGGTCGAGGAGATCAACAAGACGCTGCCCAAGGGGACCCAGCTCGAGGTGACCCAGGACGGCGGCAAGGACGCCGAGTCGAGCCTTCGCAACGTGATCGAGGCGCTCATGTACGGCGCGATGCTCACGGTGTTCGTCGTGTACGCGTTCCTCAATTCCTGGCGCTCGACGCTCATCACGGCGCTCTCGCTGCCCACGTCGGTCATCGCGGCGTTCATCGCGGTGTGGGCGTGCGGCTTCACGCTCAACTTCATGACGCTGCTGGGCCTGTCGCTCGCGATCGGGGTGCTGATCGACGACGCCATCGTGGTGCGCGAGAACATCGTGCGCCACATGGAGCGCGGCGAGGACCGGCGAACCGCCGCGCAGAACGGGACGACCGAGATCGGGCTCGCGGTGATGGCGACCACGTTCTCGATCATCGCGGTGTTCATCCCCGTGGCCTTCATGGGCGGCGGCGCGGGCGAGTGGTTCCGCCCCTTCGCGCTCACCGTGGCAGCCTCGGTGATGGTGAGCCTCTTCATCTCCTTCACGCTCGACCCGATGCTCTCGGCGTACTGGGGCGACCCCGTGGGCTACTCCCACCAGGAGAAGAAGGGCGTATCGAAGCTCCTCAAGCGCTTCAACCTCTGGTTCGACCACCAGTCGGACCGCTACGGCAACGTGATCGCCTGGGCGCTGCACCACCGCAAATGGATGGCGGCGATGGCGGTCGTGACCTTCCTCGTGGCGCTCGCGATCCAGTTCACCGTCGGGCGCTCCGAGTTCCTGCCGGTGAGCGACGTGGGCACGATCGCCGTCGACGTGCGCACGCCGTCCTCCGCGAGCCTCGACTACGCGAAGCTCAAGGTCGAGAAGGCCGCGGAGCTCGCGCGCACGCTTCCCGAGACCAAGGCGACCAACTCGTACGTGAACCCGGGCGGCGGGCGCATCTACGTGGACATCGGCAAGAGCACGGGGAGGAAGCGCAAGGCCTCCGAGCTCGCCGTGGACCTGCGCAAACTGCTCTCGCAGGTCGTGGGCGCCGAGTACACGGTGATGGACGACCTGAACAACGGCGTGCGGAAGCCCGTGCAGATCCAGTTCTCCGGCCCGGATTCGCGCAAGCTCATGGCGATCACCGGCGAGTACATGGAGAAGATGAAGAAGATCCCCGGCGCCGTGGACGTGGGGCTCTCGGAGCAGGAGCCCAAGGACGAGCTCAAGATCGAGCTCGACCGCGGCCTCGCCAACTCGCTCGGGATCGCCGTGAGCGACGCGGCGCAGTCGCTGCGCGTGGCCTTCGCGGGCGTCGAGGCGGGCGACTGGGTCGACCCCACGGGCGAATCCCGCGACGTGTCGGTGCGCCTGCACCCCGACGACCGCATCGACGCTTCCAACATCGAGCACCTGCCGATCGCGGTCACGGGCAGCAACATGATGGTGCCGCTCGACCAGATCGCCACCATCAGCATGGGCAAGGGACCGGCGCAGATCCAGCACATGGACGGCAAGCGCATGGTCTCGGTCAGCTCCAACACGCAGGGCCGCGCCTCGGGCGAGGTGACGGCCGACGCGGTGAAGCTCGCGAAGTCCATCGATTTCCCGGAGGGCTACGGAATCACGCTGGGAGGCGCCTCGCGCGACCAGGCGGAAGTGTTCAGCGAGATGTTCACGGCGCTCATCATGGGCATCGCGCTCATGTACCTGGTGCTCGTGATGCAGTTCGGCTCGTTCTCGGCGCCGCTGCCGGTGATGATGTCGCTGCCGCTGTCGCTGATCGGCGTGGTGGTGGCGCTGCGCCTCACGGGCGGCTCGCTCAACCTCATGAGCTTCATCGGCGTGATCATGCTGATGGGCCTGGTGGCCAAGAACGCGATCCTGCTCCTCGACTGCGCGCGCAAGGAAGAGGCGCAGGGCGTGTCGCGAGAGGACGCGCTCATGCACGCCGGGCGCGTGCGGCTTCGCCCGATCCTCATGACCACCTTCGCGCTCATCGCCGGCATGATGCCGGTGGCCATCGGCCTGGGCGAGGGCGGCGAGTTCTACCGCCCGATGGCGGTCGCGATCATCGGGGGAACCATCACGTCCACGCTCCTCACGCTCCTCGTGGTCCCGACCTTCTACGACTCGATCGAGATCTCGAAGGATCGCGCGCTCGCGAAATTCCGCCGGCGTGCCACGCGCTGGAACCCGGCGCTCGCGTTCCTCGCGACCTTCTTCGAGGCGATCGCGACGCTCCTGCTGCTGCGCTTCGCGTGGCGCTTCGCCGCGGGGCTCGCGGGGCGCAGGGGCCAGGCCATCGGCCCGGCGACGCAAGTCGAGGTCCAGCCGGGGGACTAGGCGCGCCTTCTAGGGCAGCGCGATGTCGGCGCCCTTGCGCTTCTTGAGGTGCTCGACCGTCTTGCCCACGACGATGACCAGCGCGGCGCACGCGGCCGGGGAGACCCAGTGCAGGTAATGGGCGTTGGTATCCACCCAATCCTTGATCGACGGATCCGAGATGATCATCTCGCCCGACACCCAGCCGATCAGCGCCGCGCCCACCACGACGAAGACCGGGAAGCGCTCCATCAGCTTCATGAGGAGCGCGCTTCCGAAGAGGATCACCGGCACGGTGATCACGAGGCCCACGATCAGCATCCACATGTGGCCCTTGGCCGCGGCCGCCATGGCGAGCACGTTGTCCAGGCTCATCACCATGTCGGCGATGATGATCGTGCGGATCGCCGCGGCGAGCGTGTCCTTCTGGTCGACGCCGCCCTCGCCGCCCTCGTCCTCGGCCACCAGCAGCTTGATGCCGATCCAGAGCAGCAGGAGGCTGCCGGCGATCTCGAGGTAGGGGAGCGACAGCAGGAAGACGATGAACGCGGTGAGGATCGCCATCAGCGCCACCACGCCCACGCTGCCCCAGATGAACGCGAGCCTCTGGTGGCGGGGCGTGAGGCGCCGGCACGCGAGCGCGATCACCACCGCGTTGTCGCCGGACAGCACCACGTTGATGATCATGATCTGCGTGAGCGCAACGACCGCTTCCGACATGCCGGATCCTTCTAGCATTCATCCCCTCCACTCGTGGTCGCGCGATACTACCGCAATCGATTGGCAGGGCCATTGACCAGCGGCCGCACTCGTGCATCCAACGCTGGACGGGAGGCGCCAGGCGGCGGCCGGCAAGCCTGGCCGATATAGCTTGTTACCAAGCCGTGGCCCGGGCGCGCGGCTACCCGTTATCATTGGAATCCTTTGCCCGGGATCGAAACTTGAACGACGTTCCTTCCCACGGAACCCGCGCCCGCCGCTGGCCGTGGATCCTCGCCGCCGCCATCGCCGCCGTCCTCGCCCTCGCGGGCTGGAAGGTTGTCGCCATGCGAAGCCAGGAGAAGGGCCCGAAGCGCGCGCAGGCGGTCTCCGTGGTCACCGCGCGCGCCGAGTCGCGCGACGTGCCCGTGCGCCTCAAGGCCAACGGAACGGTGACGGCGCTCCAGAGCGTGGACATCCGCGCCCAGGTCACGGACACCGTGCGCCAGGTGCACATCCGCGAGGGGCAGGACGTGGCGGCGGGCCAGCTCCTCATCTCGCTCGACTCGCGGGCCGACGACGCCAACATCCACAAGGCCGAGGCGCAGGTCGAGAAGGACAAGGCCGACCTCGCCAACGCGAAGCGCAACCTCGAGCGCAACGCGGACCTCTTCAAGCAGAAGTTCATCGCGCAGGCCGCGCTGGACACGGCGCAGAACGCCGTGGATACCCTCGGCGCGCAGCTGGGCGTGGACACCGCGGCGCTGGAGTCCGCGCGGGTCGCGCGCGGCTACGACGAGATCCGCGCTCCCTTCGCGGGCCGCACCGGGACGATCGGCGTGCGCGAAGGAAGCCTCGTGCAGCCCGGCTCGGGTGCCACGCCCGGCGCGATCATGGTGACCGTGACCCAGATCGACCCGATCTCGGTCTCCTTCACGATTCCCGAGAGGGAGCTGCCCGGCCTGCAGGGAGCGCTTCGCACGGGCAACGTCTCGGTGCGCGTGGCCCCGCAGGACGCGGGCGAGAAGCTCGCCGGCAAGATCACGTTCGTCGACAACGCCGTCGACTCGGCGACCGGGACCATCCGCGTGAAGGCCAACTTCGCCAACGCGAGCACGCGGCTGTGGCCCGGCCAGTACGTGAACGTCGAGCTCGCGCCCCGCACCCTCACGCACGCGACGGTAGTGCCGGCGCAGGCCGTGCAGACCGGCCCCGACAACCGCTTCGTCTACGTAGTGGGACCGGACAGCAAGGTCGCCGTGAAGGAGGTGAAGCTCGCCTACGTCGACGAGGGAATCGCCGTGGTCGATGGCGTGGCCCCGGGCGCGCGCGTGGTCGTCGAGGGGGCCCAGAACCTGCGGCCCGGGAGCGCGGTGACCGAGGGCAAGTCCGCGGAGGCGTCGTGAACTTCTCCGAGGCCTTCATCCGCCGGCCGGTCATGACGATCCTGCTGTCGGCTTCGGCGGTGGTCGCGGGAGTCCTCGCCTACGGCGGCATCCCGATCGCCGCGCTGCCGCAGTTCGACACGCCCACCGAGCAGGTGACGGCGCTCCTTCCGGGGGCGAGCCCCGAGACGATGGCCTCCTCGGTGGCCACCCCGCTCGAGAAGCAGTTCTCCACGATCTCGAGCCTGGACGTGATCAGCTCGACCTCGACCCAGGGCCAGACGCAGATCACGCTCGAGTTCAGCCAGGACCGCAACATCGACGACGCGGCGGTGGACGTGCAGGCGGCGCTCTTCCGCGCCTCGCGAAGCCTCCCGCCGGAGATGACCACGCCGCCGTCCTACCGCAAGGTGAACCCGGGCGAGTTCTCGATCATCTTCGTGACACTCTCCTCGCCCTCGATGTCGCTCGCGGAGCTGGATGCCTACGCCGAGAACCTCGTCTCGCCCACGCTCTCCACGCTGCCCGGCGTGGCGCAGATCTCGGTGGCGGGGCAGAAGCGCTTCGCGGTTCGCGTGAAGGCGCGCCCCGACGCGCTCGCCGCGCGCAACCTCACGCTCGACGACATCGCGACGGCGGTGAAGACCGCGAACGCGAACACGCCCGTGGGGACCCTCGACGGCCCTCGCCAGACGCTCACCATCCTCGCCAACCGCCAGCTCACGCGAGCGGCCGACTTCAAGCCCATCATCGTCGCCACGCTCGCCAACGGCAGCGTCGTGCGCCTGCAGGACGTGGCCGACGTCGAGGACAGCGTGGAATCGGTGAAGACGGCGAGCTGGTCGAACGGCGAGCCGTCCATCGCGCTCTTCGTGCAGCGCCAGCCGGGGGCGAACACGGTGGCGGCGATCGACTCGATCAAGGCGGCGCTGCCCAGCGTGCTCTCGCAGATGCCCAAGTCGGTGAACCTCCAGATCCAGCTCGACCGCTCGATCTCGATCCGCGCCGCCATCCACGACGTGAAGATCACGCTCGGCATCACCGCCTTCCTCGTGGTGCTGGTGATCTACCTCTTCCTGCGCCGGCCCTCGGCGACCATCATCCCCGCGCTGTCGATGCCGATCTCGCTGCTGGGCACTCTCGCGCTCATGCGCGCCCTCGGCCTTTCGATCGACAACGTGTCGCTGCTGGGCTTCACCCTCGCCGTGGGCCTGGTGGTCGACGACGCCATCGTGATGCTCGAGAACATCGTGCGCCACATCGAGCACGGCATGGACCCCTTCGAGGCGGCGATCGTCGGCTCCCGGCAGATGGGGTTCACCATCGTCTCCATCTCGATCTCGCTGGTCGCGGTCTTCATCCCGATCTTCTTCATGCCGGGCGTGATCGGGGGACTCTTCCACGAGTTCGCCATCGTGGTCTCGCTCTCGATCCTGGTCTCGGCGGGCGTGTCGCTCACGCTCGTGCCGATGCTCGCGAGCCGCTACATCAAGCACGAGCGCGAGGACGATCCCGTGCTCGCCTGGACGAACTGGTTCGAGCGTCTGTTCCAGGCGATGCTGCGCCGCTACGAGCGCGTGCTCGACTGGTGCCTCGCGCACCGCCCCGTCGTGCTCGTGGTGGGCGCCGGCACCCTCGTCGCCACGATCCTGCTCGCCATGGCGATGCCCAAGGGATTCTTCCCGACGGAGGACATCGGCCAGATCGGCGTGAACGTCGAGGCGGTCGAGGACATCTCGTATCCGGCGATGTTCGACCTGCTGCTGCGCGTGGACCGGCTCATCCGCGACGACCCGGCCGTGGAGACCGTGCTCACCCGCGCCGACGACACCAACAATTCGGGGCGGCTCTTCGTGAACCTGAAGCCGCGCGGCGAGCGCCCCAAGCTGCAGCAGGTGCTCGAGGACCTGCGGCGCGACACCCGCTCGATCCCCGGGGTGAACGTGTACTTCAACCCGGTCCAGAACCTGCGCATCGGCGGGCGTGTCTCGAAGAGCCAGTTCCAGTACGTGTTGCGCAGCGTCGAGCCCTCGCAGCTCTACGAGTTCTCGCAGAAGCTGATGACGCTCATGCGCGCCGATGCGCTCTTCCGCGACGTGACGAGCGACGCGCAGCTGAAGGGCCTTCAGGCGCAGCTCAAGATCGACCGCGACAAGGCCGAGGCGCTCGGGGTGAACATCCAGGACATCCGCAGCGCGCTCTACAGCGCCTTCGGCGACCGGCAGGTGTCCACCATCTACACCGCCGTGGACTCCTACCAGGTGATCCTGCAGGCGGCCGACGCCGACAAGCAGGACGAAAGCGCGTTCGCCAAGATCTTCGTGCGCGGCAAGGGGGGCGCGATGGTGCCGCTCGCCAGCGTCTCGACCGTGACTCGCACCGTGGGCCCGGTCGCGATCAACCATACGGGCCAGCTCCAGTCGATCACGGTCTCCTTCAACCTCGCGCCGGGCGCCTCCCTCGGCCAGGCGGCCGACAAGATCGAGGTCTGGCGCGACCAGGTCCACATGCCGCCGTCGATCCTCACGAGCTGGGGCGGCGACGCGGCCGCGTTCCAGGCCTCGCAGTCGAGCCAGGTGTGGCTCATCGTGAGCGCGCTCCTCGTGATCTACGTGCTGCTGGGCGTGCTCTACGAGAGCTACATCCATCCCCTCACGATCTTCGCGGG
>DATBEA010000248.1:0-3210 GCA_036276215.1 Usitatibacter sp. | reverse complement strand
CTCGCGCTCAAGCAGAAGGAAGCGAGGGCGGTCCACGCCGCTTTGTAGCTATCCGCGCCCGACGAAGGGCATCTTCGTCGCCATGATGGTCATGAACTGCACGTTCGACTCGAGCGGCAGCTTCGCCATGAAGACGATCGCCTCGGCCACGTGCTGCACGTCCATGCGCGGCTCGACCATGGTTTCCCCGCTGGGCTGGAGCACCCCCTTGGTCATGCGCTCGGTCATCTCCGTGGCGGCGTTGCCGATGTCGATCTGCGAGCAGGCGATGTCGTGCCTGCGCCCGTCCAGGGAAGTGGACTTCGTGAGCCCCGTGATGGCGTGCTTGGTCGCCGTGTAGGCCACGGTATTGGGCCGCGGCGAGTGGGCCGAGATCGAGCCGTTGTTGATGATGCGCCCGCCCTTGGGCGACTGCGCCTTCATGATGCGGATCGCTTCCTGGGTGCAGAGGAACGAGCCCGTGAGGTTCGCATTCACGACGTTGGTCCACTGCTCGTAGGTGAGGTCTTCCATGGGAATCGCGGGCGCGCCCGTGCCGGCGTTGTTGAAGAGCACGTCCAGCCGGCCGAAGGTGGACTTCACCTTCGCGAAGAGCGCCGCGACGGACTTGGGATCCGCCACGTCCGTGGGAACGGCGATGGCGCGCGAGCCGGCGCCCGAATCGGCGACCGCCTTCTCGAGCGGCTCGGGCCTGCGCCCCGCGAACGCCACCGAATAGCCCTCCTTCAGCAAGGCGAGGGCCGCGGCCTTGCCGATACCCGTCCCTGCTCCCGTCACCACCGCGACTTTCACCATTTACTTGCTCCTGGCATTGAGGAAGGATCTTCGAGCTTGTTCGTCAATCGAGTTTCGAGAGAACCTCGCGCAGCGTCGAGACGATCTGGTCGATCTGCGACTCCTCGATGATGAGCGCCGGGGCGACCGCCATGATGTCGCCCGTCGAGCGCACCAGCACGTTCTTCTCGTAGCAACGCAGGTACGCCTCGAACCCGCGGGCGCCGGGCGCGCCGGCGCGTGGCGAGAGCTCCACGCCGCCCACGAGCCCCTGGTTGCGGATGTCCACCACATGGCGGACGCCCTTCAGCGAATGCAGCGCCTCGCCGAACTTGACCGACATCTTCTTCGCGCGCGCGAAGAGGTCCTCGTCCTTGTAGAGCTGCAGCGTCGCTACGCCCGCGGCGCAGGCGAGGGGATGCGCGGAATACGTGTAGCCGTGGAAGATCTCGATCGCACCGGGCGGCCCCGACATGAACGCCTGGTAGATATCGGAGGAGACGATCACCCCGCCCATGGGCACGGTCCCGGAGGTCACGCCCTTGGCGAACGTGATCATGTCGGGCTCGACGCCATAGACATCGGCGGCGAAGTTGTCGCCCACGCGGCCGAAAGCGGTGATCACCTCGTCGAAAATGAGGAGGATCCCGTGCTTCTTCGTGATCTCCCGCAGCTTCTGCAGGTAGCCCTTCGGCGGCAGGATCACCCCGGTCGATCCCGCGATGGGCTCCACGATCACCG
This sequence comes from Usitatibacter sp., assembly GCA_036276215.1. GTDB lineage: Bacteria > Pseudomonadota > Gammaproteobacteria > Burkholderiales > Usitatibacteraceae > Usitatibacter. The sequence goes on along the minus strand of DATBEA010000248.1, from coordinate 1,695 downwards.
CGGCGATGGTGGAAGCGTCGTGCAGCGCCACGATGCGCTCGAGCTCGTCGGCGAGGTGCGCGCCCCATTCGGGCTGGCCCTTCGAGTACGCGTTCTTCTCGACGCTCAGCGTGTGGGGCAGGTGGTCGACGCCGGTCAGCATCGTGCCGAACATCTTGCGGTTGGCCACGATCCCTCCCACCGAGATGCCGCCGAAGCCCACGCCGTGATAGCCCCGCTCGCGTCCGATGAAGCGTGTGCGCGCGCCTTCGCCGCGATGCCGGTGCCACCCGATCGCGATCTTGAGCGCGGTATCCACCGCCTCCGAGCCGGAGTTGCAGAAGAAGACGTGGTCGAGCTTGCCGGGTGCGAGCTCCACGATCCGGTTGGCGAGCTCGAAGGCGAGCGGGTGGCCCATCTGGAAGGCGGGCGCGTAGTCCATGGTCGCGGCCTGCTTCTGGATCGCTTCCACGATGGGCTGGCGGCAATGCCCGGCGTTGCAGCACCAGAGGCCCGCGAAGCCGTCGAGCACCTTGTTGCCCTCCGCGGTCCAGTAGTACATGCCCTCGGCCTTCACGAACAAGCGGGGCGCGGCCTTGAACTGCCGGTTCGCCGTGAACGGCATCCAGTACGAGTCGAGGTCGTCGGGGGCGAGCTGCAGGGAATCGGAAAGTATCGTCATCTGGAAAATCCTCGCAGGAGACCGCCAATTTACCGCAATCGCCTACAGGCGCGTCGGACGGGTCCGACCGGCGAATGGGCGGCATCCTGCATTAGCGGCCCGCAGCCCTCGGTAAATTGGATGGACTTTCGACTCCTTGATGGAGAGGACCCCTTATGTGGAAACGCAAACTGCTTCTTGGCGCGCTCGCCACGGCTTCGATCGGCGTGCTGCCGCTCCCGACCTTCGCGGATGGCATCTTTGTCGACATCGCGCCGCCCGCGCCGCGCTATGAGGCGGTCCCCGCGGCCCGTCCCGGGTACACCTGGATCCCCGGTTACTGGGACTACCGCGGTCATCGCCACGTCTGGGTGACGGGCCGCTTCGAGAAAGAGCGCCATGGCATGTACTGGCACCCCAACCGCTGGGTCGAGCAGAACGGCAGGTGGTCTCTCGAGCATGGCCGCTGGGACCGTGAGCGCTTCGTGGAGAACGAGCGCCACGGCGACCGCGACCACGACGGCGTGCCGAACAGCATGGATCGCTCGCCCGACAATCCCCATCGCCACTAAGAACCGGCACCAGGTTTTACCGCCACAAAAGCAAGATTCACAGTAGTTCGCTCCTGTCGGGGCCGCCTCTTTGCAGAGGGGCGGCCCATTTCTTTTCCAGGGAGCGTTTCCTGCATCGACGCGAGGCACTCGCCTACGGACCGGCGAACCAAGCACTTGCCCCGAAGCGACTAGCCGCCGGGGCACGCGACTTGCATCGATGTTCCTTCGGACTTCATTCCCATCAAGGAGAATCGAATGCGCAACCCCACCAACGCGGCCTCGCTCGCGCGCCTGATCGCTGCGCTTTTCGCGGCGCCCGTGATCGCGCATGCCATGCCTGCCGCCGTCGCGACCCATTCGTTCGGAACGTCATCGTCGGCCTCGGGCACCGGCTTCACTGCCACGACGACGGCGCCCGTCATCACGACCCCGGTGACCAGTTCCTCGGGGACCAGTTCCTCGGGTACCACGACGGGGACCGGCACCACCTCGCCTCCCACG
>DATBEA010000247.1:0-10413 GCA_036276215.1 Usitatibacter sp. | reverse complement strand
CGCTGATCTTCTGCAGCCCCTGGCGGCGAAGCTGCGCGAGCACGATATGGTCGCCCGCGGCGCGGATCTCGCCCTGCTGGTTCCTGCCGGACTTGTCCTTGGCGCTCCACTTGAAGTTGTAGAGCTTGACGTCCTTGCCGGTTTCCTTCTTCGCGACGGCTGCCATGTTCTTCCCCCTACTCGTTGGTCACGGCTTCGACTTCCTCCAGCGAAGTGAGCCCCTTCTTCACCTTGACGAGGCCCGACTGGCGCAGGTCCCTCACGTTCTCACGCCGCGCCTGGTCCGCGAGGTCGATCGCGGTCCCGTTCTTCATGACGATTCGTGCCATCTCGTCGGAGATGGGCATCACCTGGTAGATGCCGACGCGACCCTTGTACCCGGTATTCTTGCATATGTCGCACCCGGCGGGACCGAATGGTTGCCAGCTTCCGTCCAGGTCGTCCTCCACGAATCCCGCCCTGAGGAGCGCCTCTTCCGGGATCTCCTCGGGCTTCTTGCAGGAGCAGAGCTTGCGCGCCAGGCGCTGCGCGGTGATGAGGATCACCGAGGAAGCGATGTTGAAGGGCGCGATCCCCATGTTCATGAGCCGGCTCAGGGTCGCCGGGGCGTCGTTGGTGTGCAGCGTCGAGAGCACCATGTGCCCGGTCTGCGCCGCCTTGATGGAGATCTCGCCCGTCTCGATGTCGCGGATCTCGCCCACCATGATGATGTCCGGGTCCTGGCGCAGGAACGCCTTCAGCGCGACGGGGAAGGTGAGCCCCTGCTTGTCGTTGATGTTGACCTGGTTCACGCCCGGCAGGTTGATTTCCGCGGGGTCTTCGGCCGTGGAGATGTTGATCCCCGGCTTGTTGAGGATGTTCAGGCAGGTGTAGAGCGAGACCGTCTTGCCCGAGCCCGTGGGACCGGTCACGAGCACCATCCCGTAGGGGCGCTGGATCGCGTGCAGCAGGTGCTCCTTCTGGTCCGGGTCGTAGCCCAGGGCATCGATCCCGAGCGTGGCGCTCGAGGGATCGAGGATGCGCATGCAGATCTTCTCGCCGAAGAGCGTGGGCAGCGTCGAGACGCGGAAGTCGATCGCCTTGGTCTTGGACAGCACCATCTTCATGCGCCCGTCCTGGGGCACGCGCTTCTCCGAGATGTCGAGCCTCGAGACCACCTTGATGCGGGAAGCGATCTTCTCCTTGATCGCGAGCGGCGGCTGCGCCACGTCGTAGAGGATGCCGTCGGTGCGGTAGCGGATCCGGTAGAACTTCTCGAAGGGCTCGAAGTGGATGTCGGAGGCGCCCCCGTTGATCGCGTCGAGGAGGATCTTGGTCACGTACTTCACGACCGGCGCGTCGTCGATGTCCTCGACCTGGACGTCGGGCTGCGCCTCGCCGTCGGTCATCTCCATGCCCGAGAGGTCCACGTCCTCGGTGGCCTGCTCGAGCGTCTTGGCCGAGGAGTCCGTGAGCTTGCGCACGATCGTGCCGAGCTTGTCGTCCTCCACCACCACCGGCTCCATCGTCATGCCGGTGGCGAACTTCACCTCCTGGAGCACCTGCTCGTTGGACGGATCGCTCATCGCCACGAAGATGCGGTTGCCGCGCTTGCCGAGCGCGATCACGCGGTGGTTCGTGACGATCTTGTTGTCGATGAGCGTGAGCGGCAGCGCGTCCACGTCGACCGCGTTCAGGTCCAGGAGCGGATAGCCGAAGGTCTGCGCCGCGAACATCGACACTTCCTTCGCCGAAAGCTTGCGCGACGCGACCAGCTGCGAGACGAAGCTCAAGCCCGCCGTGCGCGCCTCCTGCTGGATGGCGTTCGCGTCGGCCTGGACGAGCCGGCCTTGCTGGACCAGGGCGCGCCCGAGGGCGCTGAAGTGTTGGGGCTGGGCTGCCATAAAAAAGGATGCGTTAAATCAAAGCCATAATGCGCCTTTTGGATTCTTCTTGTAAAGAAAGCCTACAGGATCGCGGTTATAATTCAAGACGCCCGGCAGAACCCTCTCCATGCCCCTTTTCGTCGTCGGAATCAGCCATCACAGCGCCGCGCTCGACGTGCGCGAGAAGCTCGCGGTCGCGCCCGAGCGCCTTGCCGCGGCGCTCGGCGAATTGGGCCGCGTCGCGGGCATGGCCGAGGCCGTGCTGGTCTCGACCTGCAACCGCACCGAGGTCTATTGCCGCAGCGACGCGGCCGACGGAGCCGAGGCGTGGCTCCGCGGCGAGGCCCGCAAGTCGGGGCTGGAGCTGGGCACGGCCGTGTACCGCCACGACGCGGACGAGGCGGCGCGCCACGCCTTCCGCGTGGCCTGCGGGCTGGACTCGATGGTCCTGGGCGAGCCCCAGATCCTGGGCCAGGTGAAGCAGGCCGTGCGCACCGCCGAGGCCTCGGGGACGCTGGGCCCCCTCCTGGGCGGCCTCTTCCGCCACGCCTTCACCGTCGCCAAGCAGGTGCGGAGCGAAACGGGCCTGGGCGCCCAGTCGGTCTCCATGGCCGCCGCGGCGCTACGCCTCGCGCAGCGTCTCTTCGGCGACCTTTCGCGCACGCGGATGGCCCTGGTGGGCGCGGGCGAGATGGTCGAGCTCGCAGCCACGTATTTCGTCGCCCAGCGGCCGCTTTCGGTCGTGGTGGCCAACCGCACGCTCGCGCGCGGCGAGGAATTCGCCGACAAGTTCGGCGCCGAGGCCATCGCGTTGAGCGCCCTGCCGGCCCGCCTGCACGAGTTCGACATCGTGCTCACGGGCACCGCATCGAGCCTTCCCATCATCGGCAAGGGCCAGGTCGAGAGCGCGCTCGCGGCCCGGCGCCATCGGCCGGTCTTCATCGTCGACTTCGCCGTCCCGCGCGACGTCGAGGCCGAGGTCGCGAGCCTCGAGGACGTGTTCGTCTACACCATCGACGACCTGGGCAAGATCGTCGCCGAAGGAAGCGGGCAACGGCGCGCCGCGGCCGGCGACGCCGAGGCGATCGTTTTCCGGCAGGTCGCGGCCTGGCGCGAGAAGAGCGCGGCGCGCGCCGCGGTGCCCGCGATCGTGGAGCTTCGCAGGCGCGCCGACGAGTACCGCGAGGTCGAGCTCGTGCGCGCACGCGCGCGGCTCGCGAAAGGCGAAGACCCGGGCGCCGTCCTCGAGGGCCTCGCCAAGGGCCTCGCCAACAAGTTCCTGCACCATCCCTCGCAAGCCCTGTCCCGCGCGGCGGACGGCGAGCGCGAGGCGCTCGCCCGCGCGATCGAGGTCCTGTACCCGCAGGCCGGCCCGCGCGAGGCCGAGGAAGAGGAGCGCGAGGCCCCTTCCGAGCCATGAAGTCCTCGATCGCGGCCAAGCTCGCGAGCCTCGAGCTCCGGCTGAAGGAAATCGACGCGCGGCTTTCGGACCCCGGCGTCGTGAACAACCTGGCGGACTTCCGGGGCCTCTCCCAGGAGCGCGCCGAGATCCATCCCGTCGTCGAGGGCTACGGCGAATACCGCAACGCCGAGGGAGACCTCGCCGCGGCCGAGGAGATGGCGAAGGACCCGTCGATGCGCCAGTTCGCCCAGGAGGAGATCGAGGCCGCGCGCAAGCGCCTCGCCGCGCTCGAAGCCGAGCTGCAGAAGATGCTCCTGCCGCGCGATCCCAACGACGAGAAGAACCTCTTCCTCGAGATCCGGGCGGGCACGGGCGGCGACGAGAGCGCGCTCTTCGCGGGCGACCTCTTCCGCATGTACTCGCGATTCGCGGAGAGGAACCGCTGGCAGGTGGAGCTCGTGAGCGAGTCCCCCGGCGAGGCGGGCGGCTACAAGGAAGTGATCGCGAGGATCATCGGCAGCGGCGCCTACTCGAGGCTCAAGTTCGAGTCGGGCGGCCATCGCGTGCAGCGCGTTCCCGCCACCGAGACCCAGGGGCGCATCCACACCTCGGCGGCGACCGTGGCCGTCATGCCCGAGGCGGACGACGCCTCGGACGTCGCGATCAACCCGTCCGACGTGCGGGTGGACACGTTCCGCGCGAGCGGCGCGGGCGGGCAGCACGTGAACAAGACCGATTCGGCGGTTCGCCTCACCCATGCGCCCACGGGCATCGTGGTCGAGTGCCAGGACGCGCGGAGCCAGCACAAGAACCGCGAGCAGGCCTGGCGTATCCTCGCCGCGCGCATCAAGGACAAGCAGCAGCGCGAGCAGCAGCAGAAGGAGGCGAGCGAGAGGAAGAGCCTCATCGGCTCGGGCGACCGCTCCGACCGCATCCGCACGTACAACTACCCGCAGGGCCGCGTGACCGACCACCGCATCAACCTCACGCTCCACAAGATCGACCAGATCATGGACGGCGAGCTCTCGGAGATCACCTCCGCGCTCGCCGCCGAGCACCAGGCCGAGCAGCTGGCGAGCCTCGCGCAGTCGAACTGACGCCATGCACACGGTGAAGGTGGTGCTCGAGGAGCTGATGCTCCGCATGGACCGCATCGACGCGCAGGTGATCATGGCGCACGTGCTGGGCGTGAACCGCGCCTGGATCGCCGCCAACCCCATGCGCATCCTCAGCGAGAGCGAGGACGCGAAGATCGACATGCTGGCCGCGCAGCGCGAGATGGGCGAGCCCGTCGCCTACCTCCTCAACGTGCGCGAGTTCTACGGCCGCGATTTCATGGTGAACCGTTCCGTGCTGATTCCACGCCCGGAGACCGAGACCCTGGTCGAGGCCGCGTTGCCCCGCCTCGCGCCCCGCGCCACGTGCCTCGACCTGGGCACCGGCAGCGGCGCCATCGCCGTGACCCTCGCCTGCCAGCGGCCGGAGGCGAGCGTGGTCGCCACGGACACGAGCGCGGAGGCGTTGGGCGTGGCTCGCGCCAATGCGGGCCGGCACCATTGCGAAGGGCGGATCGAGTTCCTCCACGGGTCGTGGTACGCGCCCCTGGCCGGCCGGCATTTCGACCTGGTCGTCTCCAACCCCCCCTATGTCGCCGGGAAGGACCCGCATCTCGGCCAAGGCGACCTGCGCTTCGAGCCCGTGCCCGCGCTCACCGACGCGAGCCCCGACGGCCTCGACTCGATCCGCGCGGTCGTGGCCGGAGCGCCCGCGCACCTCGTCGCAGGCGGCTGGCTCCTCTTCGAGCACGGCTACGACCAGGCGCCTGCGGCCCGGGGCCTGCTCGAGGCCGCGGGCTTCACCGATATCGTGTCGCTTCCCGACCTCGCCGGGATCCCGCGCGTGGCTGGGGGTAAAATGGCAGGCGAATCCAGGAGAACCCCATGAGCGTCCAGGACACCATCCGCCAGCAGGTCACCACGAACCCCGTCGTGCTCTACATGAAGGGCTCGCCGCAGCAGCCGATGTGCGGCTTCTCGGCCACCGCCACGCAGCTGCTGAAGATGTGCGGCGCGCAGGAGATCTTCACCGTCGACGTTCTGCAGAACGCGGAGATCCGCGAGGGCATCAAGCAGTTCGCCAACTGGCCCACGATCCCGCAGCTCTACGTGAACGGCGAGTTCGTCGGCGGCTGCGACATCATGAAGGAGATGTACCAGTCGGGCGAGCTGCAGAAGGTCATCGCCGGCGCCAAGGCCGCATAGCGCGCGTGCGCCACCCGCGCGGCAAGCTCAAGCTGCGCGTGATGTTCGGGCCCGAGATCGCGATCGGGCCCGGGAAGGCAGACCTCCTCGAGGCGATTTCCTCCACCGGCTCCATCTCGGAGTCGGCGCGGCGCCTTCGCATGTCCTATCGCCGCGCGTGGCTCCTGGTCGACACCATGAATCGCTGCTTCCGCGAGCCGGTCGTCTCCTCGGCGGCCGGCGGCAAGGCCGGCGGCGGCGCGAGCCTCACGCCCTTCGGGCGCCGGGTGCTCTCGCGATACCACGCGATGCGGGAGCGCGCCGAGCGCTCCCTGCACGACGAGGTCGGCCGCTTCTCCGAGCTCCTCGCCGACCGTCCGCGCTGAAGCTCGCTGTATCCGGGCGTATATTACGATGTCGCGGTGCCCGGAAATCGCGCCCGGGCCCGGCACCCGGAGTCATGTCATGCGCACCCTCGCCGCCTTCCTGCTCGCCCTGGCGCTCGCGCCCTTCGCGCACGCCGAGACCGTCACCGTGTTCGCCGCCACGAGCCTCAAGGAGTCGCTCGACGCCGCCGTGAAGCCCTTCGAGGCCGCCACCGGCAACAAGGTGGTCGTCTCGTACGCCGGCAGCAATGCGCTGGCGAAACAGATCGAGGCCGGCGCGCCCGCGACCCTCTTCATCAGCGCCGACCTCGCCTGGCTCGACTACGTTGAAAAACGCGGCCTCACGGCGCCGGGCACGCGCCGCAACCTCCTCGGCAACGACCTCGTGCTGATCGCGCCCGCGGCATCGACGGCCTCGGTGAAGATCGCGCCCGGCTTCGACCTCGCGGGCGCCCTGGGCGGCGGGCGGCTCGCGATCGCCGATCCCGATGCCGTGCCCGCCGGCAAGTACGCGAAGGCCGCGCTCGCGTCGCTCGGGGCGTGGTCCGGGGTCCAGGGCCATGTCGCCCCGGGCGAGAACGTGCGCGCCGCGCTGGCGCTCGTCTCGCGCGGCGAGGCGCCCCTGGGCATCGTCTATCGCACCGACGCCATGGCGGCCCAGGGCGTTCGCATCGTCGATGCATTTCCCGGGGGAAGCTTTCCCGCGATCGTGTACCCGATGGTGGAGCTCAAGCCGTCGACGCCCGCGACCCATGCGCTCGCACGGCACCTCGCATCGCCGGCGACGCGGGCAGTGTGGGAGCATTACGGGTTCCGAGTCCTGCGATGACGAGATGCCGACCCGCGACGAGCTCGAGATCGTCGTACTGAGCCTGAAGGTCGCGTTCTGGGGCGTGGCGTGGAGCCTGCCCCTTGCGATCGCGACGGCGTTCGTGCTCGCCCGCAAGCGTTTTCCCGGCAAGATCCTCTTCGACGCGGCGGTGCACCTGCCGCTCGTGCTCCCGCCCGTCGTGGTGGGCTTCGCACTCCTGGTCCTCTTCGGGCGGCATGGCCCCCTCGGCAAGGTCCTCGACACCCTGGGCGTCGTGTTCGCGTTCCGTTGGACCGGCGCGGCGCTGGCCGCCGCCGTCATGGGCTTCCCGCTGATGGTGCGCGCGATCCGCCTCGCGATCGACGCCGTGGACACGCGCCTGGAAGTCGCGGCGCGCACGCTGGGCGCGAAAGCCTCTCGCGTGTTCTTCACGGTGACGCTTCCGCTTGCATGGCCGGGGCTCGTGACGGGCGCGCTGCTCGCGTTCGCGCGCGCCCTCGGCGAGTTCGGCGCCACGATCACGTTCGTCTCCAACATCCCCGGTGAGACGCAGACGCTCCCGCTCGCGATCTACACTTTCACCCAATCTCCGGGCCAGGACGCGCAGGCGCTGCACCTGTCGCTCGTCTCGGTGGCGCTTTCGCTGGGCGCGCTCGCGTTTTCGGAATGGCTCGTGCGCCGCGGCAACCCGCGCCTCGAGCCATGATCGAGGTCGACATCGCAGTGCGGCGCGGCACGTTCGACGTCGAGGTGGCCTTCACGAGCGACGCGCCGATCGTGGCGCTCTTCGGGCGCTCGGGGGCGGGCAAGAGCACGATCGTGAACGCCATCGCGGGAACCGTGCGGCCCGTGAGGGGACGCATCGCGGTCGATGGCCGCGTCCTTTTCGATTCGGCGGCGCGGGTGGACCTCAAGCCCGAAGCGCGGCGCGTGGGCTACGTCTTCCAGGACGCGCTCCTCTTCCCGCACATGAACGTGGCGGCGAACCTCGCCTACGGCGAGCGCCTCACGCCGCACGCGGATCGCTTCGTCGACCGTGCCCACGTGATCGCGCTCCTCGACCTGCCGCAGCTTCTCGAACGCCGGCCCGTGAACTTGTCGGGGGGCGAACGCCAGCGCGTGGCCATCGGGCGGGCACTCCTCGCGAGCCCGCGGCTGCTCCTCATGGACGAGCCCCTCGCGTCCCTCGATGCGCCGCGCAAGGCCGAGATCCTCACCTACATCGAGCTCCTGCGCTACGAGCTTCGCCTGCCGATCGTCTACGTGAGCCACGCGCTCGAGGAAGTGACGCGGCTCGCCGACTCCATGGTCGTCATCGCCGACGGCCGCGTGAGCGCCTCGGGCCCGGTGGCCGAGGTGCTCTCGCAGCCCGAGCTCCAGGCGCAGACCGGCCGCTTCGACGCGGGCGCGGTGATCGAGGCGCGCGTCGCACGCCATGATGAGCACTACGGCCTCACGGCCCTCGCCTTCGACGGCGGCGAGCTCGTGGTGCCGAACGTCGACGCGCTGCCGGGCGAGCCCGTGCGCGTGCGAGTTCGAGCGCGCGACGTCTCCCTAGCCCTCGAGGTTCCGCGAGGCGCGAGCATCCAGAACGTCCTGCCCTCCGAGGTGATCTCGCTCTCGGGCGAGTTCGGCGCCATCGTCGACGTGGCGCTGCGCGTGGGCGCCGCGCGGCTGGTGGCGCGGATCACGCGCAAGGCCGCCGACGACCTCGGCCTCGCGCCGGGCACGCGGGTGCACGCGCTGGTGAAGGCCGTATCCATCGACCGGCGCAGCGTGGGCTTCGCCTGAGACGCATAGGCATCGCGCTTCCTATCTGAGGCTCCCGGCGCCTGCGACAATCGGGCATGAGGGACATCGCCGCGAGCTTCACGCTCGCCCTGGGCCTCGCCACCGGCGGGGATCCACAGTTCTGGGGGATCGTCGAGCTCTCGCTCGCGGTGAGCATCGCCTCGGCCTTCGCGGCGTGCGCGCTCGGCATGCCCCTGGGTGCGTTGGTGGCGGTGAAGGAATTTCCCGGCCGCCGCGCGGTTGTCGTCGTGATGAACTCGCTCTTCGGGCTGCCCTCGGTGGTGGTCGGGCTCGTGGTCTACCTGCTGCTCTCCCGCGCGGGGCCGCTCGGCGCATGGGGCATCCTCTTCACGCCGCCCGCCATCGTGATCGCGCAGAGCATCCTCGTGCTGCCCGTCGTGGCGGCCCTTGCCCGCCAGTTCGTCGAGGACGCCTGGCGGGGCTATCGCGAGCAGCTCACCTCGCTCGGCGTTTCCGCGACGCGCGCGGTGCCGACGCTTCTCTGGGACCTGCGCTACTCCCTCCTGACCGTCGTTCTCGCGGGCCTCGGACGCGCGACCTCCGAAGTCGGCGCCGTGATGATCGTGGGCGGCAACATCGACGGCGTGACGCGCGTGATGACCACCGCCATCGCGCTGGAGACGAGCAAGGGCAACCTCCCGCTCGCGCTGGGCCTGGGGGTGGTTCTCCTCACCGTCGTGCTGGTGCTCAACGCGGGCGCCTACGCGGTGCGCGAATGGAGCATGAAGCGCCATGGCTAGCCCCCGCGCCGGCCTTGGGCTCGAGGCGCGGGCCATCCGCGTGCGCTTCGGCGAGCTCGCGGCGCTCGACGGCGTGGACCTGGTGCTCGACGGCGCCCAGCCCGTGGCGATCCTCGGCCCCAACGGCGCGGGCAAGAGCGTGCTGCTGCGCACGTTGCACGGCCTCATCGCGCCCGACGAGGGCGAGATACGCTGGGCCGGCTCGACCGAAAGGCCGCGGGACCAGGCGATGGTGTTCCAGCGCGCCGTGATGCTGCGCCGCTCGGCGCTCGCCAACATCGAGTACGCGCTGGCGGTGAACGGCATCGAGGGGACGGAGCGGCGCGACCGCGCCCATGAAGCCCTCGCGCGCGCACGGCTCTCCCACCTCGCCTCGCGTCCGGCGCGTGCGCTTTCGGGCGGCGAGCAGCAGCGGGTGGCGCTCGCGCGCGCATGGGCGCTTCGCCCCCGCGTGGTCTTCCTGGACGAACCCACCGCGAGCCTCGATCCCGGCGCCGCCGCGGAGGTGGAACGCCTGATGGCCGAGATGCGCGCGGCGGGCACGGCCATCGTGTTCACGACGCACCACCTGGGGCTCGCGCGCCGCGCCTCCTCCGATATCGTCTTCCTCGACCACGGCCGCGTCGTCGAGCGCACGCCCGCGGACTCGTTCTTCACCGCGCCGCGCTCGAAGCAGGCCGCCGAGTACCTCCAAGGAGAATTGCCATGAATGCGATCGCCGCGCGCCTCCTCGCGCGCTACACCGCCTCCTGGATCGCCGCCGCGTTCGCCGCCGCGATGGCGCTCGCGGGCGCGCCGCCCGTCTTCGCCCAAGACTTCATCACCGTGGCCTCGACCACGTCCACCGAGCAATCCGGCCTCTTCAAGTACCTGCTCCCCGAGGCGAAGAGGGCCCTGGGCTTCGACGTGCACGTGGTGGCGGTCGGCACCGGACAGGCGCTCGACATGGCGCGACGCGGCGACGCCGACGTCGTATTCGTCCACGACAAGGTGGCCGAGGAGAAATTCATGGCGGAGGGTTTCGGCGTGAAACGCTTCGAGGTGATGTACAACGACTTCGTCATCGTGGGACCGAAGTCCGACCCGGCACACGCGAAGGGCAATGACGTCGTCGCGGCGCTGAAGAAGATCGCCCAGGCCCAGGCGCCGTTCGCTTC
>DATBEA010000246.1:0-4557 GCA_036276215.1 Usitatibacter sp. | reverse complement strand
GCCGCGGCGAAGGCGGCGGGCAAGCTCAAGTAGTCCCATGTGAGCTTTTCGCCCTCCCGGGCGAATAACGTGGCATGGGCCCACCCGAAGAGAGGCGCTTCCTCGAGCTGCTGGCTGGCCACCGCGCGATCCTGCACAAGGTCGCGTACGGCTATTGCCGCGACCCCGAGGATCGGCGCGACCTGGTCCAGGAGATGGCGATCGAGCTGTGGCGCTCGTTCCCCCGCTTCGACGGGCGCGTTTTGTTCACGACTTGGGCGTACCGCGTGGCGCTCAACGTCGCCATCTCGCACTTTCGCGGCGAGCGCCGGCGCATCCGCGACACCATCCCTTTCGACGAAGTCTTGGATCTGGGCGTGGACGACCCGCTGCTTGACACCGCGAGCGACAACATGCGCGTCCTGCGCCGGCTGATCGATGGCCTGGACGCACTCAACCGCGCGCTCATCCTGCTCTACCTGGACGGAAACACCGCGGAAGAGATCGCCGCGATCCTCGGCATCTCACCCGCCAACGTCACCACCCGCGTGAACCGCGTGAAGAACGAGCTGCAACGCGGCTTCGCGAGCCTGGAAAAACCCACGGAGGCCACCGCATGAGCATCACTCTCGAAGCGCTGCGCGACGAATGGAACGACCGCTCCCGGCGCATGGACGAGCGCTTGCGCGTCACAGCCCAGGTCCTGCGCGACGACTGGATCGAGCGCCATCGGGAGGGCATCCGCAAATCGGCCCCCATGGGCCCATTCGCCATGACGGTGTGGATCTCCACGCTGGTACTCCTGGGGCTCTTCATGGGCACGCACGTGCACGAGCCGTCGCTCTTCGCCACGGCGCTCGCGATCGACATCTGGGTCGTCGCCACGGGCGTGGTGGGCCTGCGCCAGCAGCATGCGCTCGCCAGCCTCGACTACGGTCGCCCGGTAGTGGAGCTCCAGGCCGCGGTCGAGGCGCTTCGCATCGCGCGCATCAGCGCGTTCAACGTCTCGTTCCTCACGGGGCAGATCGTGTGGTGGATCCCGTTCGCCGTGGTCGTGGTCGCGGGCCTCTTCGGCGTGAACCTGTATCACTCGGCGCAGTTCCGCGTGTTCGCCGCGTGGAACCTCGCGTTCGGCGTGGCGGTCATTCCGCTCGCCGTCTGGCTCGCGCGCCGATATGGAGAGCGTCTGGCGAGGAGCTCTGCGGCGCGACATTTCGCGGATTCGATCGCCGGGCGCGACATCGCCGCCGCGCGCGAGCACCTGGAAAAGCTGCGCCGGTTCGAGTCGGGGCCGGGTTGACGGCTCACCGCACCCACCGCGCGACGATCTCGCGCAGGATGTGCAGCTTGCGATGGAAGAAGTGCTCGCCGCCCGGCACGACGGCCACCGGCACCTCGCGTGGCGTAGCCCACGAGATCGAATCCGAGAGCGGCACGGTTTCATCGAGATCGCCGTGGACGACGAGCGTGTCGTGCACCGTGTGGCGGCCGATCGGGCCCAGGTTCGGATCGCCCGGGTCGGGCGCCTCGCCGAATCCCTTGCCGGTGAAGCGGCGAAAGCCCGGCGCGACCAGGATCAGCTGCGAGAATTCCACGCGGCAGCTCGTGCGCGTGGCCACCGCTCCGCCGAAGGAAAACCCCGCGAGGACGAGCGGCAGGCCCGGATGCGCGGACTGCGCGTGGGCCACCACCAGGACCATGTCGTCGGTCTCGCCGCGGCCCTCGTCGTGCTCGCCCTGGGAAGCGCCCACGCCGCGGAAGTTGAAGCGGAACACGGCGGCGCCCGATTCGGCCAGCGCGCGTGCGAGCGTGGTGACGACCTTGTTGTCCATGGTGCCGCCGAAGAGCGGATGCGGATGCGCGATGACCGCGACCGCGCGAGCTTCATCCGGCGCCGATTCGACAACCTCGATGTCGCCGGCGGCGCCCTTCAGCAGCGCGCGCCCGCCCGGCCCGGCCATCTAGATGCGCAATCGCTCGACGATGCGGCCGGCGACCAGGTGCTCGTCCACGATCTCGTCGATGTCCTTCTTGTCGACGTAGGTGTACCAGACGCCCTCGGGATAGACCACGACGCACGGTCCTTCCTCGCAACGGTCCAGGCAACCCGCGTTGTTCACGCGCACCTTGCCCGCTCCCGAGAGCTTGAGCGCCTTGATGCGCGACTTGGCGTAGTCCCTCATCTCGGAGGCGCCGTGGCAGGCGCAGCACGCCTCGGGGGCGTCGCGCTGGTTCGTGCAAAAGAAGACGTGGCGTTCGTAGAATCCCATGCCGTCATTCTACGCCGCGGCGCGTGCGCAGGAAGAGCGCGATCAGGAAGACCACCGCGGCAAAAGGCCAGAGCTCGTGCAGGAAACGCGTCATGGTCGCGAAATTCGCGAGCTGCCCGTAGGGCCAGCGGAAGAGCCGCATGAATTCCTCGAGCGGGCTGTAGGCGCCGGCGATCTTCGAGGCCAGCGCCCCGGCAAGGACGAGCATCAGCGCGAGGTAGGTGCGCGTCGAGCGCGAAAAGCGCCGTGCGGGAACGAGCATGGCGATCCCCGCCACGAGGCCCACGATGCGCCCCACGCTCAGCCACTCCTCGGCGAAGTGCGGCTGCAGCATCATCGAGGCGGCCATGAACTTGAGCCACAGGGCCACCGAGAGCAGCACGAGCGTCGCCCGCAAGCTGCCCGGCCCCTCGGCGAGGAGCGACGAGATGAAGAGGCCGAAGCCGGCGATGCCCATGGCGACCGCGGCCGAATGCAGGATCGCGAGCTGGTTCACGTCGGAATCGGCGCCCACGATGTTGCCAGCGCCGAAGAACGGCAGGCCCGGGTTCAGCTGCGCGATGAGCCACAGCAGCACGAGCACCAATCCCGCATCGCCCCACGGACCCGCGATCACCATCTCCTCGCGCGCGAGGCCGAGGGGCCGCGTCACGACCGCATAGAGGGGATCGACGAAGGCGAGCGCGCCCAGGAGCGTGCCCGCCGCATTGGCGAGGATGTCGTAGACGGACGAGACGCGGCCGGGAATGAAGAGCTGGACGGTCTCCATGGCGAGGCTGAACGCCGCGCCGATGACGACGGCCTTCACCATGGCGGCCCGGCGCGTCGAATGCTCGTGCAGGTGCAGGCACAGGATGAGCCCGAATGGCATGTAGGCGAGGACGTTCACGATGGTGTCGAACGTCGTGAAGGATCGCGGCCTCGCGAAGGCGCCGGCCACCGCGTCCCACGAGGTCTCGCGCAGCGGCCCGAAGGGATAGAGGCTCGCGTAGAAGAGCAGCAGCAGCCACGCCGCGGCCACCCCGCGGAAGCGTCCCTGGATCATCCGGCCGGCTTCAGGCCCTTGCGATAGAGGCCGGCGCGCTCCACGTAGTGCTCCGCGATCCACGTGTTCAGCGCGATCTCCTCGGGCGAGAGGGTCCGCATGACCTTGTTCACGCCGAGCACCAGCGAGTTGTCGGGGATCACCTTGCCTTCGGTCACGACGGCGCCCGCGCCCACCAGGCAGTTCTTCCCGATCACCGCCTTGTTGAGGACGATGGCGCCGATGCCGATGAGGGAGTTCTCGCCCACGGTGCAGCCGTGCAGCATCACAAGGTGCCCCACGCTCACGTTCCTCGCGAGCGTCATGGGCACGCCGGCGTCGGTGTGGAGCACCGAGCCGTCCTGGACGTTCACGTGCTCGCCCAGGGTGATCACGTCGTTGTCGGCGCGGATGGTGACGTTCCACCAGACGCTCGCGCCGTGCTCGAGCACCACGCTGCCGATCACGGCGGCGTTGGGGGCCACGAAGTAATCGCCCTTCAGCGTGGGCTTGCGTTCACCGAGCTCGTAGATCAAGGGCGCTCCTGTAGCCAGCCTGTCGTCCGGGGCGCGGCAATCGCCGCGACGGCCCGGGATCCAAGCCGCAGATTATCTCAGGAGCCCTTGAAGAGGTGCGAGTAGATGCGCGAGACCACGAGCGACTCGTCCTTGCCCTTGATCTTCACGTGCGCCTGGCCGCGGAAGTCGCGGGTGACCGCCGAGATGGCGCTCGCATTGACGAGCGTGGAGCGGTGGATCTGCCAGAAGACCTCGGGGTCCAGGCCGTCGATGAGCTCGCGGATCGGCGTCTTGATGAGCGCCTCGGTATCCGAGGTCACGACGCGCGTGTATTTCTCGTCGGACTGGAAGAAGAGGACGTCGGCCACCGGGATCAGGCGCAGGTTCTGGCCCACGGTCGCACGGATCCACTGCAGGCGCTGCTTTCCCGCCGAGAGATGCGCGCCGATCTGCGCGAGGACGGCGTTCAGGTCCTGCGGGGGCGAGGCGAGCTTCGCCTTCAGCCGCTCGACGGTGACCGCGAGCCGCTCGTCGCCGGCGGGCTTGAGGATGTAGTCCACCGCGCCCGTCTCGAAGGCCTGGATCGCGTACTGGTCGTAGGCCGTCACGAAGACCACGTGGCAGCGGCCCGCGACGTGGCGCGCGACCTCCACGCCCGTCATCTCGGGCATCTGGATGTCGAGGAACATGAAATCCGGCACCCGGTCCTCGAGCGCCTCGAGGGCCGCGGCGCCGTCCTCCACGGAGGCGATGATCTCCAGCTCGG
>DATBEA010000245.1:0-4729 GCA_036276215.1 Usitatibacter sp. | reverse complement strand
GCTGATGCAGGCGCTGCCGCTGCGCATCTTCGGGATCATGCAGAACGACACGCTGCTGGCGATCCCGTTCTTCACGTTCATGGGCCTGATCCTCGAGCGCTCGGGCATGGCCGAGGACCTGCTGGACACGATCGGCCAGCTGTTCGGGCCGATCCGCGGCGGTCTCGCCTACGCGGTCATCCTGGTCGGCGCCATGCTCGCTGCCACGACCGGCGTCGTCGCCGCGTCGGTGATCTCGATGGGGCTCATCTCGCTGCCGATCATGCTGCGCTACGGCTACGACCGGCGCTTCGCCACCGGCGTCATCGCGGCCTCGGGAACGCTCGCACAGATCATCCCGCCCTCGCTCGTGCTGATCATCATGGCCGACCAGCTCGGCCGCTCGGTGGGCGACATGTACGCCGGCGCATTCATCCCCGGCATCACGCTCGCGGGCCTCTACACGCTCTACGCGGTCGGCGTCGCGTTCCTCAAGCCCGGGTGGGCGCCGGCGCTGCCCGCGGAAGCGCGCACGCTGCGCGAGCCCGACGGCACGAGCGGGGTGAAGTCGGTGGGCGTGCTCGTGGCGCTGTCGGTCGTGGCGGCCGTGCTCTTCGACCGCTTCTACTATGTCCCGACCTACACCGACGCCGCGCTGGACGAGCGCCTGGTGATGGCGGCCGGCGCCGGCGCGGGCTTCGCGCTGGCATTGGCGCTCCTGAACCGCATCACGCGCATGGGATTGCTGTCGCGGCTCGCGGAACAAGTGGTCTTCGTGCTGATCCCGCCGCTGGCGCTCATCTTCCTCGTGCTGGGCACGATCTTCCTCGGCTGGGCCACGCCCACCGAGGGCGGCGCCATGGGGGCCACGGGCGCGCTGGTGATGGCGCTCGCCCGCCGGCGCCTGTCCTTCAAGCTCGCGCGCCAGGCGATGGACACCACCGCGAAGCTCGCGACCTTCGTGGTGTTCATCCTCGTGGGCGCGCGCGTCTTCAGCCTCACCTTCTACGGCGTGAACGGCCACGTGTGGGTCGAGCACCTGCTCACGGGCCTGCCCGGCGGGCAGGTCGGGTTCCTGGTCGTGGTGAACCTGCTGATCTTCTTCCTCGCCTTCTTCCTCGATTTCTTCGAGCTCTCCTTCATCGTGATCCCGCTATTGGGTCCGGTCGCGGACAAGCTCGGCATCGACCTCATCTGGTTCGGCGTGCTGCTCGGGGTGAACATGCAGACGTCCTTCATGCACCCGCCGTTCGGGTTCGCGCTCTTCTACCTGCGAAGCGTGGCTCCCGCGCACCCGTACATGGACAAGCTCACGGGCAAGGCCACGGCGCCCGTCACCACGGGGCAGATCTACTGGGGCGCGATCCCCTTCGTGATCATCCAGGTCGTCATGGTGGGCATGCTCATCGCGTTCCCGCAGATGTCGCTCGTGTACAAGGCAGGCGTCCCGGTGATCGACATGAACAAGGTGAAGATCGAGATCCAGGACGAGCCCGCAAGCAAGACGGACGACATCATGAAGGACATCGAGAAGGAAGAAGGCGCGGAGAGCAAGAAGAAGAAGAGCGACGCGGAGCGCCAGGACGACGAGCTCGAGAAAGCGCTGAAGGGCGGCAAGTAGCCTGGCCGCGCAAATGAAAAGGCCCGCCGAAGCGGGCCTTTTTGGTTCGGCTGCCCGTTACTTGATGTTCTGGATCGTGTGCATGAAATCGTCGTAGCCCTTCTCGGCCACCCGGAACCACAGCAGCTCGTCGGTGCGGAACGCCACCATGCTGTCGTAGATCTTCTTGAAGGACGGGCTCTTCCCGGCCAGCTCGTCGTACACCTGCAGCGCCGCCTTGTACGAAGCCGCCATGATCTCGTTCGAGAATCGATGGAGCTGCGTGCCGCCGGCCACCAGGCGCTTCAGCGCCGGCGGGTTCACCGCATCGTACTTGGCGAGCATCCACACGTTGGACTCGGCGCACGCCGCCTCGACCACGGCCTGGTAATCCTTCGGCAGCTTCGCCCACTCGTTGGTGTTGATGTAGACCACGAGCTGCGGCCCGCCTTCCCACCAGCCCGGATAATAGTAGTGCTTGGCGATCTTGTTGAAGCCGAGCTTCTCGTCGTCGTACGGGCCCACCCACTCGGCCGCGTCGATGGTGCCCTTCTCGAGGGCCGGATAGATGTCGCCGCCGGGGATGAGCTGCGGCACCACGCCCAGCTTCTCCATCACCTTGCCGGCCATGCCGCCGATGCGCATCTTGATGCCCTTCAGGTCGGCGACCGTCTTCACTTCCTTCCTGAACCAGCCGCCCATCTGCGCGCCGGTGTTGCCCGCCGGGATGCGATGGATGTTGTAGGCCTTGTAGAACTCCTCGAAGAGCTCGTTGCCGCCGCCGAAGGCCTGCCATGCGTTGGTCTGGCGCGCGTTCAGGCTGAAGGGGATGGCGGTGTCGAGGGCGAACGAGGGATCCTTGCCCCAGAAGTAGTACGGGGCCGTGTGGGCGCACTGCACGGTGCCGTTCTGCACCGCGTCCACGACGCCGAAGGGCGGGACGATCTCGCCGCCGGCGAAGACCTGGATCTGGAACTTGTTGTTGGTGCACGCGGCCACGCGCTTGGACATCACCTCGGCCGCGCCGTAGATGGTATCGAGCGACCTGGGAAAGCTCGATGCGAGGCGCCACTTGATCTCGGGGGCGCTTTGCGCGAAGGCCGGCGCCGAGCCCGCCGCGAGGATTCCGGCCATGCCGGCGCCCGCGGTACCGATGAATTTCCTGCGTTCCATTGCTCCCCCTCCTTAATGTTGTCGTCCCGAAGCTTGCGAACCGCGTGAGACTACGCCCCGCGCGGGCAAAACGAAAGGCCCCTCACTCCCCCGCGAGGGTCATGCGATCGACCAGGATCGAGCCGCAACGCCGGGAGCCGCGCACGACGGCGTCGCTCCCCACCTCGCGGATGCCGCGATACATGTCGAGCAGGTTCCCGGCGATGGTGACCTCCTCGACCGGGAAGCGGATCTCGCCGCCCTCGACCCAGAAGCCCGCCGCGCCGCGCGAATAGTCGCCGGTCAGGCCGTTCACGCCCTGCCCCATCATCTCGGTGACCACCAGGCCCCGTCCCATGAGCTTCACGAGGGCGTCGAAGCCGTGCGCGCCCGGGCGAACCAGCAGGTTGTGGTTTCCGCCCGCATTGCCGGTGCTCCGCAGGCCCAGCTTGCGCGCCGAGTGCGAGGAGAGGAACCAGCCCTTCAGCACGCCGTTCTCGACCACCGTGCGCGGCGCGGTGGCCACGCCCTCGGCGTCGTAGTAGCTGCTCGCGAGCTCGCCGGGCAGGAGCGGCTCTTCGAGGATCTCGACCTGCGGCGAGAACACCTCGCTGTCCAGCCGGTCCAGCAGGAAAGACGAGCGCCGGTAGAGGCTCGAGCCGCTCGCCGCCGAGACGAAGTGGCCGATGAGGCTCGAGGCGATGTTCGCCTCGAAGAGCACCGGCACCTCCATCGTCGCGAGCCTTCGTCCGCCCAGGCGACGTATCGCGCGCTCGCCCGCGAGACGC
This sequence comes from Usitatibacter sp., assembly GCA_036276215.1. Classification (GTDB taxonomy): domain Bacteria; phylum Pseudomonadota; class Gammaproteobacteria; order Burkholderiales; family Usitatibacteraceae; genus Usitatibacter. Next base: position 1,210 of record DATBEA010000245.1, on the reverse strand, counting down.
CCGACCTGCTCGGCGGGCTCCAGGCGCGCCGGGTCGCGGTGCGTGGTGTACCAGTAGTCGCGCTGCATGCCGGAGGGCTCCTCGGACACCACGCCGCAGCCGATGCTCGACTTGGAGGTGGGAAAGCCCGCGAGGAAGCCGCGCGTGTTCGCCAGGATGAAATCGGTGTCGTAGGTCGAGACCGTGGCGCCCTCGGTGTTGGTGATGCGCTTGTCCACGGCGAGCGCCGCGGCTTCGGTGCGGCGCGCGAGCTCGATCGCCTCCTCGACGTCGAGCCCCCACGGATGGAAGAGGTCGAGGTCGGGCGCCTCGCCGCGATAGATCCGGTCGTCGTCGGGAAGCCCCGCGGCCTCGTCCTCGGCGGTGTGGCGCGCGATGGCGCAGGCCGCCTCGACCGTGCGCTCGATCGCATCGGGCGAGAGGTCGGAGGTGCTCGCGTTGCCGCGCCGCTTGCCGAAGTACACGGTGATGGCAAGCCCCTTGTCGCGGTTGTACTCGACGGTCTCGACCTCGCCGCGGCGCACCGTGACCGACTGGCCGAGCGCCGCCGACACCTCGACCTCGGCGTCGCTCGCCCCGCGCCTGCGCGCCGCGTCCAGCGATGCGAGGGCCACACGCGACATGCCATCGTGCGTGAGCGGGAGGTCGGGAATCGGATGGTCGGGCATGGACTTCTTCCCGTAAACTCAGCGGCGATGGAAGAAGACGATTTTATCAGCAAGACGCAGCGCAAGAAGCAGATGAGGGCGCTGCAGGACATGGGGGCCGAGCTGGTGGCCCTCTCCCCGGAGCTGCTCGCGCGGCTCGACCTGCCCGAGGGGCTTCGCGACGCCGTGATGGAGTGCAAGCGATTCACGCGCCACGAGGCGGTGCGCCGGCAGATGCAATACATCGGCCGCATCATGCGCGACATCGATGCCGGGCCGATCGCCGAGCAGCTTGCCTCGATGAACGCGCCGTCGCGCAAGCAGACCGCGCTCTTCCACCTGGCCGAGAAATGGCGCGACGAGATGCTCGCCGATCCCGAGGCCGTGGCACGCTTCGCGCAGGAATTTCCGCACGCCGAGCCGCAACGGCTGCGCCAGCTTTGCGAGAAAGCCGGCGCCGAGCGCCGCGCGGACCACCCGCCCAAGCACTACCGCGAGCTCTTCCACGTGCTGAACGCGATCATCCAGGACCCTGCGAGGCGGCAGTCGTGAGCGCATCGGCT
>DATBEA010000244.1:0-7738 GCA_036276215.1 Usitatibacter sp. | reverse complement strand
CACGTTGAAGTCGCGCTTCTTCCAGTAGGTCGAGAGCCGTTCGGCCATGCCCGGTGGACCGCGCGCCGCGGCCGCGGTTCATTGCCCGCGCTCGGGAACCAGCCGCCCATCCTCCAGGTAGACGCGCTGCCCCGCGCGCAGCCGCGGCCTTTCCGGGTAGCGCAGCGTTTGCGAGGAGCCGTCGCCGTAGTGGACCACGACGTCCCAGAAATCGCCCTGCGCCTCGATGGAGTACACGAGGCCGCAGTTCACGCATACCTCGGCAAGGTCCGCAGGGGGCGGGGCGATGCGCGCGTGCGTGGTCTCCGAGCGCGGTTGCGCCTTGGCCTTCGGCGGCGGCGGCACGGGGCGCGACGCATCGGGCAATTGCGCCGGCGCGGGCGGCGCGATGGCCGACTTCGGCGGCTCGGGCATCGTCACGAGGCTCTCGCCGGGAAGCAAGCCCATGTCGGGCGCGGTTCCGGCGACTTGCTGCCCGGGCGTGGCGATCGAGGCGGGCGAGGTCGGCAGCGAACCGCGCGCTCCCACCCAGCCCAGCATGTACGCGATCGCCACGGCGGCGAACCCGGCCACGGCGACCGAGGCGAGGACGATCGCGCCCATGACCGCGGGGGGATGTGAACGGACCTGGCCGGGGCTCTCGTCCATGGCGGCGCCTCAGATCTCGATGTGGGTTCCCAGCTCGACCACGCGGTTGGCGGGGATGTTGAAGAAGTCGGTGGCGCGGGTGGCGTTGCGCGACATCCAGGCGAAGACGTGGTCGCGCCACAACGCCATTCCCGGGACGTCGGAGGCGGGGATCACCGTCTCGCGCGAGAGGAAGAACGACGTGTCCATCACGTCGAACGAGATCCCGCAGCGCACGCGGCACGCGTTGAGGATCTCGTCGATGTCCGGCTGCTCGGCGAATCCATACCAGGCCTCGAGCTTGTAGAAGCCGTTCACGAGCCGTTCCAGCTGCACGCGGTCCTCGACGGGGACGCGCGGCACGTCGTGGACGATCACCGTGAGGAACACGGTCTGCTCGTGGAGCACCTTGTTGTGCTTCAGGTTGTGCAGCAGCGCGTGCGGCACCGTGTCCACGCTCGCCGTCATGAAGATCGCGGTCCCCTGGACCTTCTGCGGCGGGTGCGCGTTCAGGCCCTCGAGGAAGGGCTTCAACGGGATGCCCTGCTCGGAAAGGCGCCGGAACATGAGCGCGCGCCCGCGCTTCCACGTCATGAGGAGCGTGAAGATGGAGGCGCCGATCAGCACCGGGAACCAGCCGCCGGAGAGGAACTTGGCCGCGTTCGAGGCGAGGAAGGCCGTGTCGACCACGAGCATGCTGCCGATGACGAGGACCACGACCGGCAGCGACCATTTCCAGAGCAGGCGCGCGACCACCATGGCGAGGACGCACTCGATCACCATCGTGGCCGCGACGGCGATCCCGTACGCGTTCGCGAGGTTGTCGGCGCTCTGGAACCCCAGGACCAGGAGCACCACGGCCACGAAGAGCAGCCAGTTCACGAACGGAACGTAGATTTGCCCGATCGAGCGCTCGGAGGTGTGCAGGATCTCCAGGCGCGGGATGTAGCCCAGCTGGATCGCCTGGCGGGTGACCGAGAATGCGCCGGAGATCACGGCCTGCGAGGCGATCACGGCGGCGCATGTCGCGAGCCCCACCATGGGGTAGAGGCCCCATTGCGGAATCGTGAGGTAGAACGGGTTCGAGATCGCCGCCGGGTTGGCGAGCACGAAGGCCGCCTGGCCGAAATAGTTCAGCAGCAATGCCGGGAAGACGGCGGCGAGCCACGCGATGCGAATCGGGCGCTTGCCGAAGTGGCCCATGTCCGCGTACAGCGCCTCGCCGCCGGTGAGCGCGAGGAAGACGGCGCCCAGCACCAGGAATCCCGCGAGCGGATTGGCGAAGAGGAAATCCACGGCGTATGCCGGCCTGAACGCGGCGAGGACCGCCGGATTGCGCGCGAGCTGGATGGCCCCGAACCCCCCGATGCATAGGAACCACAGGAGCATCACGGGCCCGAAGAAGATGCCCACCCGCGCGGTCCCGTGGCTCTGGATGAAGAAGAGCCCCGCGAGGACCCCGAGCGTCACGGGGATCACGAACGGGCCCAGCACGGGCGCGGCGACCTCCAGGCCCTCCACCGCGGAAAGCACGGAGATCGCGGGCGTGATCATGCTGTCGCCATAGAACATCGCCGCGCCGAACATGCCGATGCCGATGATCGTCCACTTGAGCCGCGGGCGGCCCCGGGTCTCGCGCAAGGCGAGGGCGAGGAGGGCGAGGATGCCGCCCTCGCCGTTGTTGTCGGCGCGCATCATCACCACGAGGTACTTGATCGTGATGACCCACACCATCGACCAGACGATGAGCGAGAGGATGCCCATCACGTTGTCGGGGTTCAGGGGGATGCCGTGCTCCGGCTTGAAGCACTCCTTCAGCGCATAGAGCGGGCTCGTGCCGATATCGCCGAAGACCACGCCAACGGCGCCGACCACGAGGCCGGCGGCGCTGCCTCGGTGGACGTTCGGCACTGCGGCCGGAGCGGTGATGTCACTCATCTCTTGTTTTGAATCCGCCGCGGGCAATTCGTGCATCCAAGGCGGATGGGGCGTGGACTATACGCCCCTTTGTTGCGCTGCACAATGTCGCCCGTGAGCGGTCACTCACCATGTTACGCTGCCGCCCAACCATGACAAGAAGATTCGCGGTCCTCGCAGCAACGCTGCTGGCAATCCCGATTGTCTCCCATGCCATCGAGGCCTATCGCCTCGAGGCCGGCGAAACGATCGTCATGGACGGCAAGATCGACGACGGCCCGTGGGCGAAGGCCAAGGCGTGGGATCGCTTCTACGAGATGTATCCCCTCGAGAAGGTCGAGGAGAAGCGGGTGCGCACGGAGGCGCGCTTCGCCTACGATCGCCATAACCTCTACGTGGCCGTGCGGGCGTTCGACCCGGACATGAGCCAGCTGCGGGCGCCCTTCGCGAGGCGCGATAATGTGTTGTCGGACCAGGACATGATCGACGTCTTCATTGACCCGGTCGGCAACCGCAAGTTCGCCCATTTCATCCGCGTGAACCCGCGCGGGGTGATCGGCGACGGCCTCTACAACGAGGACACGGCGCTCGAGGACTTCTCGCCCGACTTCGACGTGGAGGTGGTCACCGGGCGCTTCGACGGCGGCTGGACCATGGAATTGCGCATTCCGTTCTCCGAGCTTCGCTACGCGGATCCCCCCTCGAAGGAGTGGAGCGTGCTGGTGTTCCGCAACTGGCCGCGCGACCAGCGCTACCGCATCGCTTCCAGCCCGCTGCCGCGCGACCAGACGTGTTTCCTGTGCCTGAACGAGCCGCTCACGGGCCTCGAGGACCTGCCGTCGCACAAGTACCTGCTTGCGGTGCCGCAGATCACCACGCGCACGGTGGAGAACCGCGACCTGGGCGAAGCGACCCGGCACAAGAACGAGGTGGTGCCCTCGCTCGACCTCAAGTGGCGGCCGCGCTCCGACCTCGTGTTCGACGCGACCCTCAACCCGGACTTTTCCCAGGTCGAGCTGGACACGCCGCAGCTCGCGGGCAACGCGCAGTTCGCGCTCTTCTATCCCGAGAAGCGGCCCTTCTTCCTCGAGGGAACCGACATCATGTCGGGCCCCTACCAGGCGATCTACACGCGCTCGGTGACCGATCCCGCGTGGGGGGCGCGCGGCACGCAGCGCACGGACCGGTTCGACGGCACCGTGCTGGTCACGCGCGACGACGGCGGCGGCACGGTGCTCCTGCCCACGCCCTTCATCACCGACTTCGCCACCCAGAACTACAAGTCTTACGCGAGCTTCGCCCGCGGGCGCTGGTCCCTGGGCCCGGTCACGGCGGGCGTGCTCGCTACCGACCGCACGCTCGACAATGGCGCGTACAACCGGGTGGCGGGCGTGGACGGCGCGTGGTTCCCGTCGAACGAGCACCGCCTGCGCGCGCAGGTGCTGGGCTCGTGGACCACGGCCCAGTACGACGGCAGCGACTGGGTGAAGGACGACCTGAGGCAGAGCCACGCGGCGCTCGCCGATTGGGCGTACAACGGCAGCGAATGGATCGAGTACTGGCGCACCGAGCACGTCGGGCGCGATTTCCGCGACGACAACGGCTTCATCGTGCAGAACGGCTACAAGACGATCTACGGCGAGAACTCGCGCAAGTTCGTGGGGCTCTGGGGCACCAACGAGGTGACGCCGTACCTCAACGTCGAGTACAAGACCACGCTCGACGGGCAGATCCTGAACCAGATGGCGCGGCCGGGCGTGCGCATCGGCCTGCCGCATGCGACCACGCTCACCCTGGAGCTTCGCCCCAACGACAAGGTGAGCGTGCGGCCCAACACCACGCCGCTGAAGCGCGACCAGTTCGACATCAACATCGATACCAACCCGTCGGCGTGGTTCTCGAGGCTGTACGCCGAGTGGGCCTACGGGGATCGCGTGGACGTGTACAACAATCGCGTTGGCAAGGGTGCCGCCTACTCGCTCATCGCGAACTTCCGGCCCCACCAGCGCATGGAGCTCGAGTACACGATGAATGGCGACTACATCGACGTCCGCGAGCCGGTGGAGGGATCGCCGCGCGTCCTGAACGAGCGCGTCCAGCAGGTGCTGATGTACTGGCATTTCACCGCGCGCGACAGCGTTCGCGCCATCTGGCAGTCGCAGATGACGCGGCGCGCGCCTTCGTTGTGGGACCAGCCCGTGGCGGCGCGCGAAAACGTCGAGACCGTTTCGCTGGTCTATGGCCACCGGCCCACGATCCATACGACGTTCTACCTCGGCGCGAACTTCTCGCGCACGCGCGTTCCCGATGCGTCGGTCAAGAGCTACCAGGCGGAGATCTTCGCGAAGGGCTCCATCGCCTTCGAATTCCTCTAGCGGCGCGCGGGGCGAAGCCTCGCCGCGGCGGTGAGGAGCGTCGCGCAACCGAGGAGCGCAACGGCGCAGCTCGTCACGAGCGTGGGCGCCGCGCCCAGGGCCGAGGCGAGGCACGCGAGCCCGGAGATCAGCACGACGCTGCCCAGCAGGTAGAGAAGGAAGACCATGCAACTTGGGCGCGCCCGGGCCCCCGTTGGTTCCGGCGCCGGTTGCCGCGACGCGCGATAGGAATGCGCCTACGTGCGCCGCTTGGCGAGGAATGCCGCCAGCGCGGCGCGTGCCGCGGGCTCCGTGAGGAGTGTGCGGAAATGCTCGCTCTCGGCGGAAAGCTGGCGGCGCACGGCTCCCGCGCGCGCTTCCTTGAGGAGCGCCTTCGTCAACATCACGGAGCGCACGGGCAGCGACGCGACGCGCTGGGCGAGGGCCCACGCCTCGTCGAGCGCCCGGGCCGCGGGAACGATGCGCGTGACGATGCCCGCCTCGAGGGCGCGCTGCGCGTCGAAGGGCTCGCCCAGCAGGAGCATCTCGGCCGCGCGCTGGTAGCCCGCCGCGAGCGGCAGCAGGTAGCTCGAAGCGAACTCCGGCACCAGGCCCAGCTGCGCGAAGGGCATCGCGAAGCGCGCGTCGTCGCCGGCGACGGCGATCTCGCAGTGCAGGAGCATCGTGGTGCCGATGCCCACGGCGTTCCCGGTCACGCAGGCGAGCAGCGGCTTCTTCGCCTCGCTCATGGCGCGCAGGAACGCGAAGACCGGCGTGTCCTCGCCGAGCGGCGGGCGCTCGGCGAAGTCCTCGATGTCGTTGCCCGACGTGAAGACTTCCGGCAAGCCGTGGAAGAGCAGCACGCGCACGCCTTCATCGGCCTCGGCCGCGGCGATGTGCGCGACGAGCGCCTGGTACATGTCCGCGGTGATGGCGTTGCGCTTCCCGGGGCGGTTGAACCCGAGGGCGAGGACGGCATCGCGCCGCGTGGCGAGGATCGCGCTCATGGGCGCCGCGAAGAGCGGTTCTTGTCCACGATGGCGGCGAGGATCAGCCCATAGGCCACGAGCCGCACGACGAAATAGAGGGGGCCGTCCTCGTCGGGGCCCGCGTAGTGGTAGAGGACGATGCGGTTCACCCCCTCCAGCAGGAAGGACAGGGCGAAGAAGAGGAAGAAGCGGTCGCGGGTGCTGCGCCAGTAGTGGAAGAAGAAGGCGCTCACGGCGAGGCTCGCGACCGCGATCGCGCCCACCAGCATGGCATTGGTTTCGGCCGGCATCAGTCGCGCTCCCAGATGAGCCCGACGAGCAGCAGCAGCAGGGCGGCGAGCGCCGTCGCAAGCCGCGGGGTCGTGAGGTCGACCTCGGTGAAGACGACCTTGTCGAGGACCAGCAGCACGTTGTTGACCGTGAGCCCCGCGAAGCACAGGCCGCTCCAGAAGAGGAGGCGAAAGCGGGTGCGCGCGTAAGCCGACAGCAACAGCCACGTGCACAGCAGGCACGTGAGAGCGCAAAGCGAGTAGATCGTCTGTGCCACGTCAGGGCTCCTTGCGGATCTTGAAGGCGTCGGCGAAGCGCCGCGCGCTGCGCGCAGTCGCCGAATGGATGAGCTCGGTCACCTCGATGAGGTGGGTCGTGTAGTAGCGCGCCGCGAGGCGCAGCAGCCGCTCGTGCTCGCCGTCCCGCGGCTCGAAGCGATGGCGGTCGGGGTCGGCGCCGGCCTGCACGATGCCGGCGGCGCGAAGCTCCGCGACCAGCGCGACCGCCGCACCCTCGGCGATGTAGAGGCGCCGCGCCACCGCCCGCGTCTCGAGCTCGCCGCCTTCGCTCGCGAGGAAGAGCAGCAGCGCCTCGGCGAACGGCACCGACACGATGGTCGTCTGGACGAAGCGCCGCACCTCGTCGGGGATGGGATCGTGGCTCACTCGCGCCTTTCCGACTTGCGGATCACGAGCTTCAGGCCCGACCACACCTCGCTCACCGCGCAGACCTTCACGTCGACGAAACCCAGCGGAAGCGCCACCTCCCGCACGGTGTCCTCGGTCACTTCGCTCGACACGCCCGAGGCTTTCTTCGGCCACGAGATCCAGACGAACCCGGCGCCCGCAAGGCGCCCGCGCAGGCTCCGCGCCTGCCCGCGAAGCGTGGCGACCTTCGTCACGAAGACATGGGCGGCCTCGACCGCCTTGCCGGCGCGCGTGGTGAAGCTCACGCCGGGATCGAGCCCGTCGAGCCAATCGAGATATCCGGGCGGCGCGTCCACGGTGAGGACCGTGAGCGGCGCCTTGAAGCCCAGCTTCTTCGCAAGCGGCGTCGCGGAGTAGCCCGCCATCAACGGCCTCCCGAAACCTCGATGAATGCGCCCGTCGTGTACGACGAATCGTCCGAGAGCAGCCACAGGATCGCTTGCGCCACCTCCTCGGGCTGGCCGCCGCGCTTCATCGGGACTCCTTGCTTCACGCGATCCACCCGTCCGGGTTCGCCGCCGCTCGCGTGGATGCCGGTGTAGATCACGCCGGGGCGCACCGCATTCACCCGGATTCCTTCCTCGGCGACCTCGCGGGCAAGTCCCACCGTGAGCGAGTCGATGGCGCCCTTGGAGGCCGCGTAGTCCACGTATTCGCCGGGCGAGCCCAGGCGGGAGGCGGCCGAGCCCACGTTCACGATGCCGCCGCCGCGGCCGCCATGGCGCGGCGACATGCGCCGCACCGCCTCGCGCGCGCAAAGGAAGGCGCCGGTGATGTTGGTGGCGAACACGCGCTCGAAGCGCGCCGCTTCCATGTCCTCCAACCGCGCCTGGCGCTCGAGGATCCCGGCGTTGTTCACGAGCGCGGACACGTA
>DATBEA010000243.1:0-1830 GCA_036276215.1 Usitatibacter sp. | reverse complement strand
TCAGGATCTCGAGCTCGTGGGCGAGAACCTCGATCTCCCCGCTCCTGAGCGCCGGGTTCACCGTGCCCTCGGGGCGGCGGCGCACGACGCCCTTTACGCGCAGCACGAACTCGTTGCGCACGCGATCGGCCGTGGCGAAGGTGTCGGCGCGGTCGGGATCGCAGACGACCTGCACCAGGCCTTCACGGTCGCGCAGGTCGATGAAGATCACGCCCCCATGGTCGCGGCGCCGATGGGCCCAGCCGAAGAGAGTGACGGTTTGCCCGAGGAAACGGGCGTCGATGTTGCCGCAATAGTCGGTTCGCATGGAATTCTTGGGCGCCGGCGCGAGGGCACGAGGAACTCGCGCGCACCCTCCGGCGTGGATTTGTAGAGCACCGGCGTTTCCACGTCGATGAAGCCGTTCTCGTCGAGGTATTCGCGCACCGCGCGCGCGGTTGCGTGGCGCATGCGCATCGCCTTCTGCATGGGCTCGCGGCGCAGGTCGAGGTAGCGGTACTTGAGCCGCACCTCCTCGGACACGTGCTCCTCGTCGATCATGAAGGGCGGCGTCACGGACTGGTTCAGGATCTCGAGCTCGTGCGCGAGGACCTCGATCTCGCCGCTGCCCAGGTTCGTGTTCACCGTGCCCTCGGGGCGGCGGCGTACGAGACCGTGCACGCGAAGGACGAATTCATTTCGCACGCGGTCGGCCGCGGCGAAGGTCTCCGCGCGGTCGGGATCGCAAACCACTTGGACCAAGCCCTCGCGGTCGCGAAGGTCGATGAAGATCACGCCGCCGTGGTCGCGCCGCCGGTGCGCCCAGCCGAAGAGTGTCACGGACTGCCCGAGGAATCGGGTGTCGATCTTGCCGCAGTAGTCGGTTCTCATTGGATGTTTGTCACCCCGGCCGTCGCTCGCGACGCTGGCCCGGGGCCCAAAGTTGCAGGGTTGTCGTCATCCCGGGCGCGCCAAGCGGCGCGATGCCCGGGATCAATTTTTCCGGGAACGCCGTCGCTTACGTTCTCAGCGACGGCAGCGTATTGGGGTCGGTCCCGGAGTCGTTGCTCTCGGGCCGGTGCGGACGCGGCAGCGGCTCGGCCACGCCCATGGAGATGATGTACTTGAGCGCATCGTCCACGGTCATGTCGAGCGGGATGGTGTCCTCGCGCTTGACCACGAGGAAGAAGCCCGCGGTGATGTTGGGCGTGGTCGGAACGAAGACCGCCACCTCGTCCGCGCCCAGGATCGCGGCGAGCTCATGGCGCGGCGTGCCCGTGACGAGCGCCACCGTCCACGCGCCCGCGTGCGGGTAGCGCACGAGCACCGTGCTGCGGAAGGCCTTGCCCTCGGGCGAGAAGAGGGTGTCGCTGATCTGCTTCACGCCGCCGTAGATGGAACGCACGATCGGGATGTGCGAGAGCATCGCGTCGCCGATGGCCAGGAGCCTGCGGCCGAAGAAATTCGCGGCGAGCGCGCCCGTGAAGAGCACGATCGCGACCGTGAGGATGATGCCCAGGCCCGGAACGTGGAAGCCGAAGAGCGCGTCGCTTCGCATGTACACGGGGAGCAGCAGGAGCGACTTGTCCATCAGGTCCACGAGCAGGCTCAGCACCCAGAGCGTGATGCCGAGCGGGATCCATACGAGCAGCCCGGCGATGAACCAGCGCCTCAGCGTGGACATCGCGGTCTCAGGCGTCGCCCGACGAGGCGGCGGGTTTGCTGGGCGCGGCGGGTTTCGTGTCCGCGGCTTTCGACTCGCCGGCGGGCTTCGTTTCGGCCTTCGATTCGCTCTTCGGTTCGCCCTTCGATTCGCCTTTCGAGTCGGAGGCTTTCGAGGACGGGGACTTT
>DATBEA010000242.1:0-2529 GCA_036276215.1 Usitatibacter sp. | reverse complement strand
GTGGGCAAGGATCTCGAGGGAAAGCGCACCGAGCGCCGGGCCACCGACACCGAGCCGTTCTCGGCGCTGGCGTTCAAGATCATGAACGACCCGTTTGTCGGGACGCTGACCTACTTCCGCGTCTACTCCGGCAAGGTTGAGACCGGCGCCACCGTCTACAACGCGGCCAAGGGCAAGCGCGAGCGCATCGGGCGGCTCTTGCAGATGCACGCCAACAAGCGCGAGGACATCAAAGAGGTCACCTGCGGCAACATCGCCGCGGCCGCCGGCCTGCGCGTCACGGCCACGGGTGACACGCTCTCGGAAGCGCAGTCCCCGGTCGTGCTCGAGCTCATGGATTTCCCCGAGCCGGTCATCTCGATCGCCATCGAGCCGAAGACGCAGGCCAACCAGGACAAGCTCGCGCTCGCGCTGCAGAAGCTCGCCATGGAGGATCCTTCTTTCAGAGTGCGCGTGGATGCCGAGACGGGGCAGACCCTCATCTCGGGCATGGGCGAGCTTCACCTCGAGATCATCGTCGACCGCCTCGTGCGCGAGTTCAAGGTCGAAGCCTACGTGGGCCGGCCGCAGGTCGCGTACCGCGAGACCGTGAGCCGGGGCGCCGCCGCCGAGGGCAAATACATCCGCCAGGCGGGCGGGCGCGGTCAGTACGGCCACGTCGTGCTCAACGTCGCGCCCGCCGAGGGCCGCGGCATCGTCTTCGAGGATCACACCGTGGGCGGCGCCGTGCCGCGCGAGTTCGTGCCTGCCGTCGAGCGCGGCGTGCGCGAATCGCTCGCGCGCGGCGTGGTAGCGGGCTACCCGGTGATCGACGTCGAGGTGAAGCTCACGGGCGGCAGCTTCCATGAGGTCGACTCGTCCGAGATGGCCTTTCAGATCGCCGGCTCGATGGGCGCGCAGGCGGCGGCCCGCGAGGCCACGCCCGTGCTGCTCGAGCCCGTCATGAACGTCGAGGTCCTCACGCCCGACGACTTCATGGGCGAGGTCATTGGCAACCTCGCGGCCCGGCGCGGCCGCGTTTCTGGGATGGAGGCGCGCGGATCGGCGCAGGCCATCGCCGCCGAGGTGCCGCTCGCGACGATGTTCGGTTACTCCACGGACGTCCGGTCCATGACGCAGGGGCGCGCGACGTACACGATGCAGTTTTCGCGATACGCGCCGGTGCCCACCCATGTTAGAGAAGCCGTTATCGAACGCATGCGATGAACGCATGCGATGAACGCATGCGGTGAACGCATGCGAGGAGCCTGAACCATGGCCAAAGAAAAATTCATCCGGAACAAGCCGCACCTGAACATCGGGACGATCGGGCACGTCGACCACGGGAAGACGACGTTGACGGCGGCGATCACCAAGGTGCTCACGAAGAAGGGCTTGGCGAAGTTCCTTGCGTACGACCAGATCGACAAGGCGCCGGAAGAGCGGGAACGCGGGATCACGATCGCGATCGCGCACGTGGAGTACGAGACGGAGAACCGTCACTACGCGCACGTGGACTGCCCCGGGCACGCGGACTACATCAAGAACATGATCACGGGCGCGGCGCAGATGGACGGGGCGATCCTCGTGGTGAGCGCGCCGGACGGACCGATGCCGCAGACGCGGGAGCACATCCTTTTGGGCCGGCAGGTCGGGATTCCCGCGATCGTGGTCTACCTGAACAAGGTGGACATGGTGGCGAAGGAAGACGCAGAGCTCCTGGACCTGGTGGAGATGGAGCTGCGGGAGCTTCTGTCGAAGTACCAGTACCCAGGGGACGACACGCCGATCATTCGAGGCAGCGCTCTGAAGGCGCTCGAGGGCGACGCGGGCGAGCTCGGGGAGCCGTCGGTGCTGAAGCTTCTGGAGGCGTGCGACACGTTCATCAAGGAGCCGAAGCGGGAGATCGACAAGCCGTTCCTGATGCCGGTGGAGGACGTGTTCACGATCTCGGGTCGCGGGACGGTGGTGACTGGGCGCGTGGAGCGCGGAATCGTCAAGGTGGGTGAGGAGATCGAGATCGTCGGGTTCAAGGACACGGTCAAGACAGTCGTGACGGGCGTGGAGATGTTCCGGAAGCTGCTGGACGAGGGTCGGGCCGGGGACAACATCGGGGCGCTGCTGCGCGGGACGAAGCGGGAGGAGATCGAGCGCGGGCAGGTGCTGTCGAAGCCGGGGAGCATCACGCCGCACAAGAACTTCCAGGGCGAGGTGTACATCCTGAAGAAAGAGGAGGGCGGGCGGCACACGCCGTTCTTCAAGGGATACCGGCCGCAGTTCTACTTCCGGACGACGGACGTCACGGGGCTCGTGACGCTGCCCGAGGGCGCGGAGATGGTGATGCCCGGAGACAACGTGAGCCTGAAGGTGGAGCTCATCACGCCCATCGCGTGCGAGGAAGGCCTGCGCTTCGCGATCCGCGAGGGCGGCAAGACGGTCGGCGCCGGCGTGGTGACGAAGATCCTCAGCGAGATCAAGCACGACCCGAAGGCGGCTGCCGCGGCTGCTCCGGCTGCAGCGCCCGCGAAGCCCGCCAAGAAATGAATTAGA
>DATBEA010000241.1:0-3877 GCA_036276215.1 Usitatibacter sp. | reverse complement strand
CCGGCGAACTTGTCCTCGGCGCCGATGGGGATCTGCAGGGGCACGGGGTTGCCGCGCAGGCGCTCCTTCATCTGGCGGTGGACCTTGAAGAAGTCCGCTCCGACGCGGTCCATCTTGTTCACGAACGCGTGGCGCGGGACCTTGTACTTGTTGGCCTGGCGCCACACGGTCTCGGACTGGGGCTGCACGCCGCCCACGGAGTCGTACACCATGCAAGCGCCGTCCAGCACCCGCATGGAGCGCTCGACCTCGATCGTGAAGTCGACGTGGCCGGGCGTGTCGATGATGTTGATGCGATGCTCGGGGAACGAGTTGTCCATTCCCTTCCAGAACGCCGTCGTCGCGGCCGACGTGATCGTGATGCCGCGCTCGCGCTCCTGCTCCATCCAGTCCATCACGGTCGCGCCGTCGTGGACCTCGCCCATCTTGTGGGACACCCCGGTGTAGAAAAGGATGCGCTCCGTGGTCGTGGTCTTGCCGGCGTCGATGTGCGCCGAGATCCCGATGTTGCGGTAGCGTTCGATAGGTGTCTTGCGTGCCACGATGGGTTCCTCGTTTCGTGCCGCCTGCCTGGCGGCACGCGAGCAATTGATCCCTGCGTTTAGAAGCGGTAGTGGGCGAAGGCCTTGTTCGCCTCGGCCATGCGGTGCACTTCTTCCTTCTTCTTCACCGCCCCGCCGCGGCCCTCGGCCGCTTCCATGAGCTCGTTGGCCAGGCGCTGCGCCATGCTCTTCTCGCCGCGCTTCCTGGCGGCCTCGCGGATCCAGCGCATGGAAAGCGCGGTGCGGCGCACCGGGCGCACTTCCACGGGGACCTGGTAGTTGGCTCCGCCCACGCGGCGGCTCTTCACTTCCACCATCGGCTTCACGTTGTTGATGGCGGCGTTGAAGACCTCGAACGCGTCCTTGCCCGATTTCTTGGCGATGGTGTCGAGCGCGCCGTACATGATCCGCTCGGCGACCGACTTCTTGCCGCGCGTCATGAGCACGTTCATGAACTTGGCCACTTCCTCGCTCTTGTGCTTCGGGTCGGGAAGGATCTCGCGTTTCGGGACTTCTCTGCGGCGCGGCATGGTGTGTGTCTCGTCAGGGATTACGTTTGTAAATTAAGCGGCTTTGGGCCGCTTGGCACCGTACTTGGAGCGCGACTGCTTGCGGTCCTTCACGCCGGCCGTATCGAGGCTGCCGCGCACCATGTGGTAGCGCACGCCCGGCAGGTCCTTCACGCGGCCCCCGCGGATGAGCACCACCGAGTGCTCCTGCAGGTTGTGGCCCTCGCCGCCGATGTAGCTGATCACCTCGTAGCCGTTGGTGAGGCGCACCTTGGCGACCTTGCGCAGCGCCGAGTTGGGCTTCTTGGGCGTCGTGGTGTAGACGCGGGTGCAAACGCCGCGCTTCTGCGGGCTTCCGCCCAGGGCCGGAACCTTGCTCTTGGTCTGGATCTTCCGGCGCGGCTTGCGCATCAACTGATTGATCGTCGGCATGTTTTCTCGATGTTCGCTAGGGGTGCCCGCCCCGAAGGGCCGGCCATTGAACCGGAGCGCTCCCGCCCGAAGGACCGGGCTACAGAATCCGGTCGTTCGGGCGGGGGAAAAAGCTCTCTATTTTAGGGGGTTACACACGTTTTCGTCAAGCGACCTGCTCGCTGCCCACGTCGGCCTCGTCGATCGAGAAACCGAAGGAAGCGCTCGCGCCCGGCTCCGACTCCTTCTTCTTGCGAGTCGAGTGGTATGCGAGGCCCGTGCCCGCCGGGATGAGTCGCCCGACGATCACGTTCTCCTTCAGGCCCCTCAGGTCGTCCTTCTTGCCCATGATGGCCGCCTCGGTGAGCACCCGGGTGGTCTCCTGGAAGGAGGCCGCCGAGATGAACGAGTCGGTCGACAGGGACGCCTTGGTGATGCCGAGCAGCATGTACTCGAAGGTCGCCGGCTTCTTGTTGCCGTTGGCCTTCGTGCGGTCGTTCTCCTCGAGGATGTCCGCGCGCTCGACCTGCTCGCCGGTGATGAAGCGCGACTCGCCCGGGTCGACGACCGAAACGCGGCGCAGCATCTGCCGCACGATCACCTCGATGTGCTTGTCGTTGATCTTCACCCCCTGCAGGCGGTAGACGTCCTGCACCTCGTCGATGATGTAGCGCGCGAGCGCTTCCATCCCCTGCAGGCGCAGGATGTCGTGCGGGTCGGCCGGGCCGTCGACGATCATCTCGCCCTTGTTGACCACCTGCCCGTCGTGCACGGTGATGTGCTTGTCCTTCGGGATCAGGTACTCGTGGGCGGCGCCGTCGAAGTCCGTGATGATGAGCCGCTGCTTGCCCTTGGTGTCCTTGCCGAACGACACCGTGCCGGTGATCTCGGCGAGCAGGCCCGCGTCCTTGGGCGAGCGCGCCTCGAAGAGCTCCGCCACGCGCGGCAGGCCCCCGGTGATGTCGCGGGTCTTGGACGACTCCTGCGGGATGCGCGCGAGCACTTCGCCCACGGCCACCTGGGCGCCGTTCTTCACCGTGATGATCGCGCCGATCTGGAACGTGTAGTTCACGTTCTGCTCGGAGCCCGTGAGCTTCACTTCCTTGCCGTTGGACCCGATGATCTTCACGGCCGGGCGAAGGCCCTTGGTGGAAGAGGTCCCGCGGCGCTTCGGGTCGATCACGACCAGGCTGGACAAGCCCGTGGTCTCGTCGATCTGCTTGGCCACGGTCACGCCTTCCTCGACGTTCTCGAAGCGGATCTCGCCCGCGTACTCGGTGATGATGGGCCGCGTGAGCGGGTCCCAGTTGGCGAGCGGCTGGCCCGCCTTCACCTTGGCGCCCTCGGCCACGGTGAGGGTCGCGCCGTACGGCACCTTGTGGCGCTCGCGCTCGCGCCCGCTCTCGTCGGAGATCACGATCTCGCCGTTGCGCGAGATCGCGATCACCTCGCCGCGGGCGTTGGTCACCTGCCGCATGGCCGCGAAGGCCGCCAGGCCGTTGGACTTGGCTTCCACGCTGCTCGCCACCGCGGTGCGCGAAGCCGCGCCCCCGATGTGGAACGTGCGCATCGTGAGCTGCGTGCCCGGCTCTCCGATGGACTGCGCGGCGATGACGCCCACCGCCTCGCCCACGTTCACGCGCGTGCCCCGGCCGAGGTCGCGGCCGTAGCAGGAAGCGCAGATGCCGTAGCGCGTCTCGCAGGTGAGCGGGGTCCTGACCTTCACCTCGTCCACGCCGTGCTTCTCGATCCTCTCGACCGAGTCCTCGTCGAGGAGCTGGCCGGCCGCCACGAGCACCTGCTGGTTCTCGGTGTTGAAGACGTCGGCGGCGGTCACGCGGCCCAGGATGCGCTCGCGCAGCGCCTCGACGACCTCGCCGCCCTCGACCAGCGCCTTCATCGCCATGCCGGTCGTGGTGCCGCAATCGTCCTCGATCACCACCAGGTCCTGGGTGACGTCGACCAGGCGGCGCGTGAGGTATCCCGAGTTCGCCGTCTTCAGCGCCGTGTCCGCGAGGCCCTTGCGGGCGCCGTGGGTGGAGATGAAGTACTGCAGCACGTTCAGGCCCTCGCGGAAGTTCGCCGTGATCGGCGTCTCGATGATCGAGCCGTCGGGCTTGGCCATGAGGCCGCGCATGCCGGCGAGCTGCCGGATCTGCGCGGCGGAGCCGCGCGCGCCGGAGTCGGCCATCATGTAGATCGCGTTGAACGACTCCTGGCTCACTTCCTTGCCCTTGGAGTCCTTCACCTTCTGGCTGCCCAGCTGGTCCATCATCGCCTTCGCGATCTGGTCCCCGGCCCGTCCCCAGATGTCCACGACCTTGTTGTAGCGCTCGCCCTGGGTCACGAGGCCCGAGGTGTACTGGCGCTCGATCTCCTTCACCTCGCGCTCGCTGTCGTCGATGATGGTCGCCT
>DATBEA010000240.1:0-2417 GCA_036276215.1 Usitatibacter sp. | reverse complement strand
TCCGAGATGCGCTCCTCGAGGGGACACCCCGCGAGCGGCACGCCGAAGGGGCTTTTCTTGAACGGGGGCTTGTCATCGCCGGCGCCCTTTTCCATCAGTCCCTTGGAGCACGAGTCCTTCTCCTGCTCATGGCACCAGATGCAGTAGTTCGCCTCGTCCAGCGCGCCCGCCAGGTTCGTGCCCGGGTCGGTGAGCGCGAAGCCCTCCCTGCGGCGGATGTGGTGCAGCGTGTGGACGGAATATCCCCGCGAGGTGTCTGTTTGCACGGGGACCAGATGCATCGGATCCACCCTTTGCGGGGGCTTGAAGAGCACGCCGCCGCGGAACCTCCAGCGCCCTTCCTCCGTATGCGCCGCCCACGCCGCGAACTGTTCCAGCGTCGCCAGCGACTCGGCGTGGGCGGGCTCGTCCGCCTGCCACTCGAGCACGCGTTCGGCGAAAACGAGCTCGTCGAAGGCGCCGCCCAGGAGCTCGGCCACCTTCGCGAAGAGGGCATCGCCGTCCAGCCGGGCCGCCGCGTCCGCCTTGATCTTGAGCATGGCCCGGCGCTGGACGAACTTGCGCTTCACCCTGAAAAGCGGCGCGAGCCGATGGTGCCCCGCGACCAGCGCCTCCCACTCGCCCTCGATGTCGAAGAGCTCGGCCACGAAGCGGTCCACGTGCGGGGCGACCGCGATGAGGAGCTCCGCCTCCTCCTTGGTCGCGAGCGCGGCGGGGTTGGCGCGGGCCGCCGCGAAGCTTTCCGCCAGGGGCCCATCGGCCGTGGCGAGGGCGCGCGTGAACTCGCCGTCCAGGCGGTTCAAGCCGGGGTGGGAATAAAGCGCCTCGAAGGCGAGTCCGAACGCGAGGTGGAGCACGGGGGGCGAAGCGACCATCGCCGCGATTTTATCGGATCAGCCCCGGGGCATCCCTTGCTATCATGGTTCCAACCCCCCTACGTGTCACAGGAGCCTTTCCATGGATCGCCGTGATTTCCTGCGCCTCGCCGGCGCTGCTTCTGCCGTTTCCGCCCTTCCGGGCGCCATTTCGTCCGCCTTCGCGGAGACCACGCCCGCCGAGAACTGGAAGGTCTTCGAGGTCACCACGCGCGTCGAGGTGCTGAAGCCCACCGGGCTCACCCGTGTGTGGGTTCCCACGCCGCTCGCCTCGGACATGCCCTACCAGAAGAGCTTCGGCAACGATTTCCACGCCGAAGGCGGGACCAGCGGCATCACGCAGGACCCGGGCACCGGAGTGCGGCTCGTCTGGGCCGAATGGCCCGCGGGCGTGGCGCCGGTCCTGGTCCACACCCAGCATTTCGCCACGCGCGACGTGGCTATCGATTTCTCCCGCCCCGGCAACGCGCCCGCCGAGAATCCCGCGGTGCTCGCGCGCTACACCGCGTCCAGCGAGCACGTGCCCACGACCGGACTCGTGAAGCAGATGTCCGACGACATGGTGAAGGGCCAGAAGAACGACATCGACAAGGCGCACGCGATCTACGAGTGGATCGCCGACAACACGTACCGCGATCCCAAGACGCGCGGCTGCGGCACCGGCGACATCAACTTCATGCTCGAGAACAAGGCGTGGGGGGGCAAGTGCGCGGACCTGAACGCGCTCTTCGTCGCCTTCGCCCGCGCGCAGGGCATTCCCTCGCGGGACGTCTACGGCGTGCGAGTGGCCGGTTCGAAGCTGGGCTACAAGAGCCTTGGCAAGACCGGCGGCGACATCACCAAGGCGCAGCACTGCCGCGCCGAGTTCTACGCGGCCGGCTACGGCTGGATCCCGGTGGATCCTGCCGACGTGCGCAAGGTGATCCTCGAGGAGGACGGCGGCAAGAAACCCGACGACCCCATGGTGATCGCGGCGAGGACGCGCCTCTTCGGCTCGTGGGAGATGAACTGGCTCGCCTACAACACGGGCAACGACGTGCCGCTACCCAACGCGCAGCGCGGCAAGGTCGCCTTCCTCATGTATCCCCAATGCGAGACGGGCGGGGTGCGCGTGGACTCCCTCGACGCGGACAACTTCAAGTACGCCATCAGCTCGAAGGAGCTCGCGTAGCGTCCATGGCGTGGCGTGCGCTGGTGCGGCGCGGGGCCGGCCTCCTCGCGGTGGCCGCCGCCCTGGGTTGCGCCGCGGCCGAGGAGCCGGCCCTCAAGGCCTGGGGCGACAAGCCCACGCCGCCGCTCGCGACCAGGACGGTCGACGGCAGGCCCGTCGACCTGAAGGACCTTCGCGGGCGCGTCGTGCTGGTGAATTTCTGGGCCACGTGGTGCGAGCCCTGCAAGGATGAGCTGCCTTCCCTCGTGAAACTGAAGGAGCAGCTCGCGGGCCGTCCCTTCGAGCTGGTGACGGTGAACTATGGGGAGTTTCCCGACCGCATCAACCAATACCTCGCGCGCTCGGGCATCCGCCTTCCCGTGTTCCTCGAC
>DATBEA010000239.1:0-3577 GCA_036276215.1 Usitatibacter sp. | reverse complement strand
CGCCGCGGGTCCACGGGCTTGGTGAGGTGGCGGTCGAAGCCTGCCGCCTCGGCCTTGCGCACGTCGTCGGACTGCCCATAGCCGGACATGGCGACCAGCTTGATGGACCGGCCGAGGTGCTTGCGCGCCTCCATGGCGAGGTCGTAGCCGTTCATGCGCGGCAAGCCGATGTCGAGCAAGCCGATCTGCGGACGCTTCTCGAGGATGGCCGCCAGCCCTTCGACTCCATCCTGGGCGACGGCGACATCGTGGCCTTCCATCTCGAGGAGCGTCTGCAGCATCTCGCGGGCGTCCTCCTGGTCCTCGACCACGACGATGGAGAGCTTGCCTTCCGCGGCGGGCTCGCCCCGGGGCGCCACCAGCGCCCGCGAATCGAGCGGCAGGCGAACGCGAAACTCCGCGCCCCGCCCCGGTCCCTCGCTCGCCGCCGTGATGGTGCCGCCCAGCGAGGTCACGATGCGCTCGGCTATGGTGAGGCCGAGCCCCAGCCCGCCTTCGGTCCTCGCGAGGCCCTGGCGGGACTGGACGAACATGCCGAAGATGCTGGTGAGCTCGCTGGAGTCGATGCCGCGGCCCTCGTCGGCCACCATCACCTCCGCCATGCCCTCGTCCGCCCGGCAAACGACGCGCACGCGCCTGCCCTCGGGCGTATAGCGCAGGGCGTTCTGGAGCAGGTTCGTGAAGACCTGGGTGAGTCGGCTCGAGTCCCCGAACGTGGGCAGCGCGGCGTCCATGCCTTCGGTGACGAGCGTGACGCCCTTGGCGTGGAACGAAGGCGCGATCGCGTCCGTGGCCGAGCGCGCGACCTCGGTCACGCTGATGGGGTGGCGCTCGAGCTGGAGCTTGCCGTGCAGGATCCGCGAGACATCGAGGAGGTCGTCCACCAGGCGAACCATCTGCCGGGTCTGGCGCCGCACCACGGCTTCGGAGCGCGTGCGATGCGAGCTCTCCGCGTCCTTGGAATCGATGATCTGGAACGCGGCGTTGATCGCGTGCAGGGGACTGCGAAGCTCGTGCGAGACCATGGCGAGGAACTGCTCGCGCATGCGCGCGGCTTCGGCGAGCTGGATCTCCGCCTGGCGGCGCGCCGAGACATCGCGCATCACCCAGCGCGAGCGGATCGCGGTGCCGTCGCTGTCCACGAGCGCGGTGGCGGAGAGCGTCACGTCCAGCGGGCCGGCCTTGCTCCTCTTCACGGAGAGGGGCACGTCGTTCACCGCCTTGCCTTCGCGGATGCGCGCGAGGCAATCGCGCGCCGGGTCCTGGGATTCGGGCGGATAGAGGTCGAGCACGTGCATGCCCTGCGGCTCGTGGCTCGAGAAGCCCGTCATGCGCAGGAACGTGTCGTTGTATTCGAGGATGCGCCCGCTCCTCATGTCGATCGAGAGGTACATGTCGGGCGCGTTGTTGTAGAGGTCCTCGTAGCGGCGCTCGCTCTCGCGGATGCGCCGCTCGAGCCCCTTCTGCTCGCGGATGTCGCGGTCGATCGTGGCGACACCCACCACTACGCCGAGCGCGTCGCGCACCGGCGACATCGTGTTGGCGATCTCCAGGACCTCGCCGCCGCGCGAGAGGCGCAGCGCCGCGACGTTGATGTACTCCTCGCCGCGCCCCACCTCGGCGATGAGCCGCGTCATCGCGTGCTGCTCGGCATCGGGCACGAGCCTCAGGATCGATTGCCCCACGATCTCGGCCGACTTATAGCCGTAGAGGCGCGAGGCCGCGTCGTTCCAGGAGTTCACGGTGCCGTCGAGCGCGAGGCTGATGATCGCATCGCCGCTCGATTCGACGATCGAGGAAAGCTGGCGTGCCCGCGCCTTGGCCGCGGCGAGCGCGGTCGCATCGGTGAGCGTCACCACCACGCCCTGGATCTCGCCGCCCACACGGTACGGCAGGATGCGCACGAAATACCAGCGGTTGTCGGTGCTGCCGACCTCCATCTCGATGCGGGGCCCCCCGTCGCGGATCGACTTCACGTCCGCCATGAGCGCCGGATACATGAGCGGATGGTTGAAGCTCGAGAGGAAGCGCCCCACGTCGTGCTCGACCAGCCCGAAGATCGAGCCCGCCCGCGGCGTGTACTTGCGGATCTTGAGCTCGCGGTCCAGGTACACGGTCGCCACGTCGATGCTTTCCAGGAGATGGCTGATGTCCCGGTTCAGCTCCGTGAGCTCGGCGATCTTGAGCTGGTGCTCGGCGTTCACCGTGTGCAGCTCCTCGTTCACGCTGTGGAGCTCCTCGTTCACACTCTGCAGCTCCTCGTTCGAGGCGACCAGCTCTTCGTTGGTGGCCTGCAGCTCCTCGTTGCTCGCCTCCAGCTCTTCCACGGTCGATTGGAGGCTGTGGCGCGCCTGGGAAAGCTCCAGCTCGAGGTCGGTGAGGCGCGATGCGTCGTCGGCGTGCGGCGCTTCCGCGAGAACCACGGGCGCGCGCTGCTCGACCAGCGAAAGCAGGAACGCGGGCTCGGCATTGCGCAGCACGAGGCGCTCGGCATTGAGCGTGAAATGCTGCGAAGTCCCGTCGGGCTGGGGCCACGACACGTTGGTGTACGAAGCCGGCCCCGTCTCGCGCTGCACGCGCGCCAGGGCGGCTGCGATCGCGACACGCGCAGGCTGCGGCACGAGGTCGAGGAAGTCCTGCGATGGCCGCCGCCGGCCGATCTGCAGGAGCCTCTCGGCGCCCGAGTACGAGTCGACCAGCGTGCGCTGCTCGCTCACGAGGAAGGACGGCGGCATGAAGCGGTCGAGGAGCGCATCGTAGATCGGCAGGAGCCGCGTCTCGTGCCGCGGCAGCTCCACCCCACCCACGCCGCGGCGCACGCGCGTGGGGATCACGGGGCGGTGCATGCCGCGCGAGTGCACGCGCTTGCGAAACATCTTGCCGGTCTCGTCGAGGACGTCATAGTGCGGCGCCATCTCGCCCGGCGATTCGCTCGAGCCGAGGAAGAGCACCCCGCCCACGCGAAGCCCGTACGAAAGGCTCGCGAGCGCCCGGCGCTGCGCCTGCGGGCGCAGGTAGATGAGGAGGTTGCGGCAGGTGACGACGTCGAGGTTGGTGAACGGCGTGTCCACCAGCAGGTCGTGCTGCGTGAAGACGATGTGGTGGCGAAGGTCGGAGTTGACCTGGTAGTCGCCGTCCACCCGCCGCGTGAAATATTCCGACAGGCGCTCCTGGCTCACGTCCTTGAGGCGGTCGGACGGATACACGGCCGCGCTCGCGATCTTGAGCGCGCCGGGGTGCACGTCCGTCGCGAAGACCTTGAAGCCGCGCCCGCTCCCGGCCCGCTTGATCGCCTCGTGGAAGAGCATCGCCACCGAGTAGGCTTCCTCGCCCGTGGCGCATCCCGCTATCCATGCGCGCAGCTCTCGCGCGGGCTCCACGGGGTTGCGGACCATCGCGTCGATCTCGCGCCCCATCGCCTCGAACCATTGGGGATCGCGGAAAAACGTGGTCACGCCGATCAGCAGGTCGAAATGCAGCGCCGTGAGCTCGGCAGCGTCGCGCTCCAGCAGGCGCGTATAGCTTTCCAGGTCGGCGGCATTGCCCATGCGCGCGCGCCGGAGCACGCGCCGGTAGA
>DATBEA010000238.1:0-1607 GCA_036276215.1 Usitatibacter sp. | reverse complement strand
TCCTGGTCGCCGAGCCAGTCCGACCCTTTGACCGTGTCGTACATGTGCCAGCGCCAGTCGTCCTCGCCCATGTTGCCGAGGGCCGCGCCGATGCCGCCTTGCGCCGCCACCGTGTGCGAGCGCGTGGGAAAGACCTTGGAGAGCACGGCCACGCGAAGCCCCGCGTGGGCGAGCTCGAGCGCGCCGCGCATGCCCGCGCCGCCCGCGCCCACGATGACCGCGTCGAACTTGCGAACCGGGAGGGCGCTCATGCGCGCCCCCAGAGGATCGCCGCGGCCCACGCCACGTAGAAGGCGAGCGCGAGGCCCACCAGGACCTGCGCCGCGAGCCGCACCGAGGTGGCCTTCAGGTAATCCATGAGGATGTCGCGCATGCCGACCCACGCGTGATAGCAAAGCGCCGCGAAGAAGAGCGTCGTCGCGAGGCGCATGGAGGTGCCCGAGAAGATTTCCTTCCAGTCGGCATAGCCCTGGGGCGAATGCATGACGAGGCACGCGAACACGATGATCGTGTAGAGCGCCATGACCACCGCCGTGAGGCGCTGCAGCAGCCAGTCGCCCACGCCGTAGTGCGCGCCGACCGGCGTCTTGCGGTAGGGCTTCACCAGATCCTCCACGCGAAGAGGAGCGCGCTCGCCACGCCCAGCACCAGCACGACGATGGCCGAGGCGCGCGCCGGCGCCTTGGCGATGCCCCAGTGCAAGTCCAGGGCAAGGTAGCGAAGGCCCGCGAAGAAGTGGTGCGCATAAAGCCACGCGGCGCCTGTGAGAAGGAGCTTCGCGAGCGGGTGCGCGGCAAGGTCGTGCCAGCGCGCGAAACCCGCCTCGGAGCCGAGGGAGGACTGGAGCGCGTAGAGCGCGAGCGGCAGGATGGGAAAGAAGAGAGCCGCGCCCGAGACGCGGTGGAAGATCGAAAGCAGTCCCGGCGGCGGCAGGTGCGCGAGGTTCAGGTCATACCATGGACGGTAATGCTTCGGCCGCGGCGGGGTGCCAGCGCTCATGTTCTTGTCCTTGGGAGAGCCATGAATCTTAGCTCAGCTCGTTGTAGTACGAGAATCCATCGGTGCGGCACAGGCCCCTGCGCCACTCGACCGGCTTGTCTCCGTACGTATAGGCGAGACGATCGACGCGCAGCAGCGGGGCGCCCGCCTCGACCTTGAGGTGGGCCGCGGCGAAGCTGTCGGCCGCCACCGCGACGAGCCGCTCCTCGGCGCGGATCATGCGCACGCCGAAGACCTTCTCGTAGAAGCTGTACACGGACCCCGCGAACTCCTCGAGCTCGGCCAGCGTGAGGCCGGGGAACTGCCCCGCGGCGAACACGATGTCGTCGAGGATCACGGGCCGGCCGCCGAAGGACATCACGCGCTTGAAACCCATCACCGGCGCGCCGGGCTTGAGCCCCAATGCGCGCGCGGCATCGCCTTGCGCCTTGCCCCGCTCCAGGCCGAAGAAGAGGTTCTGCGGATGCGGCTTGTCGCCCGAATCGGGCATGAGCCGAAGGAAGCGGTACTGGTAGGCGGGCTCGCTGTGGGAGGCGACGAACGTGCCCTTGCCCTGGCGGCGCGTGAGGATGTTTTCGGAAGCGAGCTCGTCGATGGCCTTGCGCACC